>JAEZEN010000119.1 GCA_023433185.1 Pseudomonadota bacterium
AGCGCGGACCGCGGCGGGGAAGGCGCCGTCGACGATGACCGCCTCGAAGTCGATGATCGACTGGGCGGCGACCATCGCCAGGGCGAGGTCGGCGGCCACGGTCTCGATCCACGGGTCGACCGCGGCCGCGATGGCGGACCAGTCGTCGGGGGACTTCCAGATCGTGCGCGGATCGCCCCCGCGCGCCGTCACCTGCCGCTCGAGCGTGTAGATCGAGGCGCTGTGGATGAGCTGGCGGAAGCGCCGCGGTCCCCTGCCGGGTACCGGCACGGGGAGCGGTCCGACCGCTCCGGCATAGCCGGTCCGCCCGGGGAAGAGGCTGCCGTTGAGGACGACGCCGCCGCCCACGAACCAGCCGACGAACACGTAGAGGAAGTCGAGGAAGCGATGGCCGCCGCCGACGACAAGCTCGGCCGCGCAGGCGGCGGTGGCGTCGTTGCAGACATGGACCGGCCAGCCCGAGGCGGCTTCGATCGCCTCCCGGATGTCGACGTCCCGCCACACCTGCATCGCGCCGGGGGGCGCGTCGACCTCTTCCTCCCAGTTCCACATCTCGAAGGGGGTGGCGACGCCGACGCCGACGATCCGCTGCCGCGGGATGCCCGCCGCCAGGCGCTCCAGTCCCGCGGCGACGAAGTCGACGATGAAGCCCGGCTCGGGATAGCGGTAGTCCTCGCGGAGCGTGCCGCGGACGGTGCCGGCGAAGTCGACGAGGACGATGTCCGTGCTGCGCCGTCCGACCTTGACACCAAGCGACAGCACGCCGTCGGGATCGAGGGCGTAGGGGACGGAGGGCTGGCCCACCTTGCCGCGCTGGCGGCCGCGCTTGACGACGAGCCCATCCGATTCCAGCCCGCGCATGATGACGGTGATGGTCTGCGGCGACAGCCCGGTGAGGCGCGCGATCTCGGCCTTGGGAAGGCTCTCGTGGCGGCGGATGAGCGACAGGACGAGGCGCTCGTTGTAGAGCCGCACGCCGACCTGGTTCGTGCCACGCGTGAGGTCTCCCAGGAAGGCGCGATCAGCCGCCCCGCCGCCGGCGCCCACCCCTTCGCCTCGGTGCCTCGCGGGCATCGTCGCTTCCCCGACACGCCGTCACGTTACCCGGCGTTGTTGTTGTTTCCGCCCGCCCATCAGCCGGAAAGCCGCAACGATGCTCGGCGATCCTCGCCGATGTCAATAAGTAAATCAGATCGATTTAATATTGACATGAGCCCGGTCCGGGGATTTCTCTTTGCCGGCTGGGAGGGGTGCGCCGCTCCCGGCCAGGTCGGGTCCGCGGGGAGGAGCCACATGAAGCGTCGTCGCAGTCTTCCGGGCCCGTCATTGCCCGGGTCAGCCGTCCGGGCCGGGCTTCGGCCAGCGCCGGCCGGCCGCATGCCGGACGTCCTGTAGCGGCTTCTCGAGGCGCTGCGCGCGAAACAAGGTCACGGAGAGTGGGAAGGGGGGCGGCGCCCGGGCGGTCGCTTTCCGGTTCCTGTCCCGATTTCCCAAGAAGACAGGTGGGGGAATGCAGAACCAACCGGACGGACGGATAGAGTCCAACAACTTCGAATCGGCCCTGCCGGCAAACGATCCGACCGTGGCGGTGTTCGAGGAGACCGACCGGGGGCCGGTGCGGCGCCTCCAGCACTTCCTGCATGCCTATCCGACGATGGTGCCGTTCTTCATCCTGGTGCTGGCGATCGTCGTCTTCAGCTTCTTCGCGGGAAGCCGATTCTTTGCGCCCCTGAACCTGTCGCTCGTGCTGCAGCAGGTGACGATCATCGCGATCCTCGGCATCGCCCAGACGCTGATCATCCTGACCGCCGGCATCGACCTCTCGGTGGGCGCCATCATGGTGCTCTCCTCGATCGTCATGGGCCGGCTCGCGGTCGAGAGCGGCGTGCCGATCTACTTCGCGTTCCCGCTCGGTCTTGCCGCCGGCCTCGCCTGCGGCTGGGTCAACGGCATGCTGGTGACGAAGCTGCGGCTGCCGCCCTTCATCGTCACCCTCGGTACCTGGAGCATCTTCGCGGCGCTCATCCTGTTCTATTCGCGAAGCGAGACGATCCGTCAGCAGGACGTGCAGGCGGTCGCCTCCTTCCTGCAGTGGACGGGCTACGCGCTCAACGACGGGCTTCGCGACGTCTACGGCTACATGCGCGGCACGGTGGGGTCCGAGAGCTGGCCGGAATGGACGTTCCGCTTCAGCGGAGCCCGCATCACCTACGGCTCGATCCTGATGCTCGTGCTGGCGCTGGGCGTCTGGTACATGCTCAACCGCACCGGCTTCGGCCGCCACATCTACGCCACCGGCGACGACCCCGATGCGGCCCGCCTCGCCGGCATCAACACCAACCCCGTGCTGCTCGGCGTCTACACCATCGCCCGCGTGATCTGCGCGATCGCCGGCTGGGTGCTGATCGGCCGCATCGGCGCCGTCAGCCCGCTTTCCGGCGCGACGGCGAACCTCGATTCGATCACCGCGGTGGTGATCGGCGGGACGAGCCTGTTCGGCGGGCGCGGCTCGATCATCGGCACCCTGATCGGCGCGCTCATCGTGGGCGTGTTCCGCAACGGCCTCGCCCTCGCCGGCCTCGATGCGCTCTGGCAGGAGTTTGCGGTGGGCGTCCTCATCATCGTCGCCGTGGCGCTCGACCAATGGATCAGGAGGGTGTCGACGTGAGCCTGGACATGACCGCCCAGACGGCCGGGAAGCCGCCGCTGCCCAAGACGGGGACGATCCTCGAGGCCCGCAACCTGGTGAAGCGCTACGGGCGCGTCACCGCGCTCGACCATGCCGACTTCGACCTCAAGGCCAACGAGATCCTCGCGGTCATCGGCGACAACGGCGCCGGC
>JAEZEN010000134.1 GCA_023433185.1 Pseudomonadota bacterium
GGCCCATAGCGCATCGCGGTCCCGGCCCAACTGGTGGAGGTAGGCCCAGGTGTAGAGACCGCTGTCATGGCGGTCGGAGAACGTCAGCCGGACGGCATAGTTGCCGACCGGCGTGACCGCAGCGATCGTCACGTCCCGCTTGCCGGCAACGGTCTGGCGCTGCTCGGGGCTGTGGCCGCGAACCTCGGCGGACGGGCTGAGGACGCGAAGGTACTCGGCGGCGAGGTCGAAGTTCGTTCCGTCTTCGAAAGCGACGACGAGGACACGCCGGTCGGCCCTGAGGCGGATCTCGGTCGGCCAGGGGGGTTCGGTCGCCATCTTCGTCCGCTTCCTTTTGAGTTGGGCCTTTGAAGCACGGCCCGGCCCCGCTATCTATAGCGATATGGTCATGGAAATAGATCGCTCCGGCTCCGCTGTGCCGCCGCTCCCGCCCCTGGTCGACCCGTTCGGCCGTGCGATCACCTATCTGCGCGTCTCGGTGACGGATCGCTGCGATTTCCGCTGCGTCTATTGCATGGCGGAGGACATGACGTTCCTGCCGAAGCGGGAGGTCCTGTCCCTCGAGGAGCTCGACCGCCTGTGCTCGGCTTTCGTCGATCGCGGCGTGCGCAAGCTCCGGCTGACCGGCGGCGAGCCGCTGGTTCGCAAGAACATCATGAGCCTGATCGCGAGCCTTGGACGTCATGTCGCCCGGGGCACGCTCGACGAACTCACCCTCACCACCAACGGCTCGCAACTGGGGCGATTCGCGGCGGAACTCGCGGGCAATGGCGTGCGGCGGATCAATGTTTCCGTCGACACGCTCGACCCCGACCGCTTTCGGGCGATCACGCGCTGGGGCGATCTCGCCAAGGTGATGGATGGCATCCGCGTCGCACAGGCCGCGGGTCTCCACATCAAGATCAACGCCGTGGCGCTGCGCGGCGTCAACGAACACGAGATCGACGACCTGATCCGCTGGACGCATGGCGAGGGCATGGACCTCACGCTCATCGAGACCATGCCGCTCGGCGAGATCGGCGGCGACCGAACCGATCAGTACCTGCCGCTGAGCCTGGTTCGGGCCCGACTCGGCGAACGCTGGACGCTTGAGGACATCCCCTACAAGACCGGCGGCCCCGCCCGTTACGTGCGCATCGCCGAGACCGGCGGGCGGCTGGGGTTCATCACGCCCCTCACCCACAACTTCTGCGAAGGCTGCAACCGTGTCCGCGTCACCTGCACCGGCACGCTCTTCATGTGCCTCGGCCAGGAGGATTCGGCGGATCTTCGTGCGCCGCTGCGGGCTTCGGAGGACGATCACCTGCTTCAGGCGGCGATCGAGGAAGCCATCTCCCGGAAGCCGAAGGGCCACGACTTCGTCATCGACCGCTCGCGTCGGACGCCCGCCGTTTCCCGTCACATGAGCGTCACCGGCGGCTGATCCCTCACGCGGATTTGGCCTCCGCGGCGTTTCCGTCCATAGTGCCGTCGTCAACCAGAGAAACCGAGGGATTGATCACGGCCAGCAAGCCGTGTTGATGCCGATTGCAGGAGCGTGAGCAGTGAACGAGATGACCCAGTTCGATCTCGATTCGGACGGGAAGATCGACCTCAACCAAGTCTATGAGCAACCCGATCCCCGCAGTTACTACCAGACCCTTTCCCGCCTCGACTACCAGATCCCGGCAAGCGCCGAACCGATCTTCCGGAGAACGATCCGTACCCTTCGTCAGCTGCGCCGGAAGCGCGCGCTCACGATGCTGGACGTGGGATCGTCCTATGGCGTGAATGCCGCCATCCTCAAGCATCGCTTCTCCCTGCCCAGCCTGTTCGAGCTCTACGGCCCGGAGACCAACCTGACGCTTCCCACGTCCGAGGAGCTGGTTACGCGCGACAGGGAACTGTTCGGCCCCGACCGGAGCGACGGCAGCCTGGTCACCGTGGGCCTCGATGTATCGGGAGAGGCGATCGGCTACGCCCGCGACGCCGGCATCATCGACCACGGAATCGCCGCCAACCTCGAGGAGCGCGACCCGACCGCCGCCGAGGCCGAGGTGCTCGGCCCGGTCGACCTGGTGGTATCGACCGGAGCCATCGGCTATGTCGGCGCTCCGACCTTCGCGCGGATCATCGGGGCGGCGGAAGGGCGGCCCTGGATCGCCGTGTTCGCGTTGCGCATGTTCCCGATGGACGGCATTGCCCGAATGCTCGGTGACGTCGGCTACCGGCTTCTCCGGCTCCCCGGCGAGACCTTCCGGCAGCGTCGCTTCGCCAATCCGAACGAACGCGAGGAGGTGATGGCCCGGCTCGATGCCCTCCAGGTCGGGGCGGCGGACGGCGAGCGGAACGGATGGCTGCTCGCCGAGTTCTTCCTGGCCCACCCCTCGGAAGAGAGCGTCGGGCCGCTCGCGTCCGGCCTGGTGCCTGCATAGCGGGCGCCTCGCCCAGGCGCGCGATTGCAAACCACCCGGCCACCAGCCAATCTCGCCGCAGTCGGGGCGGGGTTGTGATGGGACGGATTCATGACGTGATCGTCGCCGGCGTCGGCGGCATGGGGTCGGCAGCGTGCTACCATCTCGCGCGCCGCGGGCTCCGTGTCCTCGGCCTCGAGCGGCATGGCATCCCGAATGCTCTCGGTTCCTCGCATGGCCAGACGCGGATCATCCGTCTCGCCTATGCCGAGGACCCGGCCTACGTGCCGCTGCTCCGGCGCGCCTACGAACTGTGGCGCGAGATGGGCGAGGCCGCAGACGAACGCCTCCTCTACACGACGGGCGGCATCGACGCGGGGCCGGAGGGCAGCGGGCTCTTCGAAGGATCACGCCTTTCCTCTATCGCGCACGGGCTCCGCCACGAGGTCCTTGACGCTGCGGACGTCAACCGGCGCTTCCCGGGCTACCGGCTGCCGGCCGAGCACCTCTGCCTCTTCCAGCCCGATGCCGGATTCGTACTGCCCGAGCGGTCGATCGTCGTCCACGTGACGGCGGCGCTGGCGCTCGGCGCCGATATCCGCGCGCACGAGCCCGTCCTCGGCTGGGAGTCACTCGCCGGCGGCGGGGTGCGGGTGACCACGACGCGGGGCGTCCACGAGGCCGGACGGCTCGTCCTCTCCCCCGGGGCGTGGGTCGGATCGCTCGTGCCGCCGCTGGCCGGGATCGCGGTGCCGGAGCGCCAGGTGCTCGGCTGGTTCCAGCCGCGCAATCCCGGGCACTTCGGCCCCGACGCCTTCCCCGTCGGCAACCTCGACTTCGCCGAGGGCCGCTACTACCTGCTGCCGGTGTGGGGCGTACCGGGCCTGAAGATCGGGCGCTACAATCACCTTGGCGAGCGCGGCGATCCCGACTTTCTGCCCCGCAGCGTCGGTCCCGAAGACGAGGCGGCGCTCCGCCTCTGCCTGAGGCGCTACTTCCCCGACGCCGACGGACCGGTGATGGCGCTGTCCGCCTGCCTGTTCACCAACACCCCGGACGAGCATTTCGTCATCGACACTCTGCCCGACGCGCCGGAGGTGCTCGTCGTCTCGGCGTGCTCCGGCCATGGTTTCAAGTTCGTGCCGGCGATCGGCGAGATCGTCGCCGACCTCGTCACCGCCGGCCGGAGCCGGTTCGACCTGTCGATGTTCCGGATCGACCGGTTCCGGCCCTGATCGGCCCCCTGCCCCGCTCCGCTCAGAGCGCGACCGGCTGCCCGCTTCGGGAGGATTCGGTCGCGGCATCGGCGAGACGCTGGGCCATCAGGCCGTCATGGCCGGACGGCGAAGGGGTCGTCCCGTTTTCGACGGCATCGATGAAGGCCAGGAGCTCGTCCTGATAGGCGCGGGTATAGCGCTCGAGGAAGAAGTTCATCACCGGATCGCTGGTGAAGCCGCTCTTGCCGGCGATCTCGACCGTCGTCTCGTGGATGTTGCCGGCGCGGATCATGCCACCCGAGCCGTGGACCTCGATGCGCTGGTCGTAGCCGTAGGTGGCGCGGCGCGAGCACGAGATCTGGCAGAGCCTGCCCGAGGCGGTGCGCAGCATCACCATCGCGGTGTCGACGTCGCCCGCCGCGCCGATCGCCGGGTCGACCAGCACCGATCCGACCGCGTGGACGACCACCGGCTCCTCGCCGAGAAGGAAACGGGCCATGTCGAAGTCGTGGATCATCATGTCGCGATAGAGTCCGCCCGAGCGCTCGATATAGGCGATGGGCGGCGGTCCGGGGTCGCGGGACATGATCGTCACCATCTCGACATCGCCCACCGCGCCGTCGTCGAGGCGCCGCTTGAGGGACGCGAAGTTCGGGTCGAAACGGCGGTTGAAGCCGATCATCAGCGGCTTGCCGGCCTTGTCGACCACCTCGAGGCAAGCCTCAATGCGCTTCGCATCGAGGTCGACCGGCTTCTCGCAGAGCACGGCCTTGCCCGCGGTCACCGCCTCCTCGATGTAGTCGGCATGGGTGTCGGTCGAGGTGCCGAGCAGCACCGCGTCAACGTCCGGCGCGCCGATGATGTCGCCCGGCGACCGCGCCTCCGCACCATGCGCCGCGGCAAGCTCCGAAGCGGCCTTTCCGTCGATATCCGCCACCGCGACCAGCTTCGCCCTGGGTGAGGCCGCGATATTGGCACCGTGCAGCTTGCCGATGCGTCCTGCCCCGAGCAACCCGAAACGCAGCATGTCCTTCCTCCCTCGCGGAATGAAAATTCCGAATTGACGTTGATTGGAACTGGTGTTTCATTCCCTCTAAACGGCAGTCGTGGCGCTGTCCAATGGATTCCGGGAGCGAAAATGCCAGAATCGGACGAAGGGCGGGGCGACCGCGCCCCCCTCGACGTGGTCACCATCGGACGATCGTCCGTCGACCTCTATGGCAGGCAGATCGGGGCGCGCCTTGAGGACGTGTCGTCCTTCACCCGAGCGGTCGGCGGGTGCCCGGCGAACATCGCCATCGGCGCCGCCCGTCTCGGCCTCAGGTCGGCGATCATCACCGGCGTCGGCGACGAGCAGATGGGCCGGTTCCTGCAAGAGCAGTTCCGGCGCGAAGGCGTATCCACCGCCGGCATCAAGGTCGACCCGGAACGGCTGACGGCGCTGGTCCTCCTCTCCGTCGAGAACGACACCACCTTCCCTCTGATCTTCGTCCGCGAGAACTGCGCCGACATGGCGATCGGCGAGGACGATGTCGACGAGGGCCTGATCCGCTCGTCGCAGGCCATCGTCGTCACCGGCACGCACTTCTCGCGCCCCAACACCGACGCCGCGCAGCGGAAGGCGATGCGGATCGCCCGCGAGGCCGGCCGGAAGGTGGTGTTCGACATCGACTACCGCCCCAACCTCTGGGGCCTCGCCGGGCACGCTGCGGGCGAGGAGCGCTACATCAAGTCGGATCGCGTCTCGGCCCATCTCCAGACTGTGCTCCCCGGCTGCGACCTGGTCGTCGGCACCGAGGAGGAGATGCGGATCGCCGGCGGCGGCGACGACGCCCTGTCGGTGCTCCGCAAGGTGCGCTCCCTGACCGACGCGACGCTGGTGCTGAAACGCGGTCCGATGGGCTGCGTCGTCTTCCCGGGCGCGATCCCCGACCGCATCGAGGACGGCATCGTCGGCCGGGGCTTCCCGATCGAGGTCCACAACGTGCTCGGCGCGGGCGACGCCTTCATGGCCGGCTTCCTCCGCGGCTGGTTGCGCGGCGAACCACTGGAAACCGCGGCGACCTGGGCCAATGCCTGCGGCGCCTTCGCCGTGTCGCGCCTGCTCTGCTCGCCGGAATATGCGACCTGGGACGAACTCACCTACTTCCTCGCGCATGGCAGCCCGCACCACGCACTCAGGAAGGACGAGACGCTCAAGCACATCCACTGGGCGACGACGCGCCGTCCGCAGCCCGACGAGCTGATGGCCTTCGCCATCGACCACCGAATCCAGTTCGAGGCGCTGGCCGACAAGGCCGGCGTGCCCCGCGAACGGATCAACGCCTTCAAGCTGCTCGCCGTCGAGGCGGCGGCGAGGGTCGCCGATGGCCGGCCGGGCTACGGCATGCTGCTCGACGAGGTCTATGGCCGCGAGGCGTTCTTCGCCGCCGCCCGGCAACCGTTCTGGCTCGGTCGGCCGATCGAGCAGCCGACCTCGCGCCCGCTCCGCTTCGAGTTCGACCAGGATATCGGCGGCCGCCTCGCCGAGTGGCCGGTGACGCACACGGTCAAGGTGCTCGCCTTCTTCCACCCCCATGATGACGCGGCCCTCAAGGCCGAGCAGACGGAGAAGCTTCTCACCGCCTGTCAGGCCGCGCGCCGCAACGGCCTCGAACTCCTGGTCGAGATCGTCGCCGGCAAGCATGGGCCCCTCGGCGACGATACCGTCGCGACCGTGGTCGACGGACTCTATGCCGCCGGCATCAAGCCCGACTGGTGGAAGCTCGAGGCGCAGCCCTCGATGGCTGCCTGGCGGGCCATCGCCTCGGTCATCGAGAAGCACGACCCGTGGTGCCGCGGCATCGTCATGCTGGGGCTCGAGGCGCCCCAGAAGGACCTCGAGGCCGCGTTCGCGCTCTGTGCCGACGTGCCGGCGGTGAAGGGCTTCGCCGTCGGACGCACGCTCTGGAATGGCGCCGCGGCGAAGTGGTTCGCCGACGAGATCGACGATCGCGCCGCGGTCGACGAGATGGCCGCCGCCTTCGCACGCCTCACCGAGGCCTGGGCGCGGCGCGGCGGGAAGGCGACTTGAACCGGCCATCCGGTTTGCGCGAGACTTGAGGCGAGGAGCCCCCCGATGACCCGACTTCACCTCCGCCAGCACCACCCCGACCGGCAGCACCGGACCGTCAGCGTCACGCCCGAGAGTGCCGGCTGGGACTATGTCGGCTTCGACCTCTACCGGCTCGCTGCCGGCTCGACGGCGCGCGGCGAGACCGGCGACCGCGAGGTCTGCCTCGTCTTCATCGCGGGCAAGGCGAAGGCGACCGTGGCGGGCGACGACTTCGGCACCCTAGGCGGGCGGATGAGCCCGTTCGACGGCCAGCCCTGGTCGCTCTACGTACCGGCCGGCACCGCGTGGTCGCTTCAAGCCGAGACCGCCTGCGAGGTCGCCGCCTGCTCGTCGCCGGGCGTCGCCGGCAGCCGCGGGCCGCGCGTCATCAGCCCCGACAGCCACGCCGTGATGACCCGCGGCAAGGGCAACAACATCCGCTACGTCACCGACATCATCAACGAGACCGACCCGGCCGACAGCCTGCTCGTGGTCGAGGTGATCACCCCCGCCGGCAACGCCTCGAGCTATCCGCCGCACAAGCACGACCGCGACGCCTTCCCCGAGGAAACGCGGCTCGAGGAGGTTTATTACCACCGGCTCAACCCGAGCCAGGGCTTCGGCTTCCAGCGCATCTACACCGACGACCGCACGCTCGACGTGTCGATGACCATCGAGGACGGCGACGTGACGCTGGTGCCGCGCGGCTACCACCCCTGCGCCGCGCTCCACGGCTACGACCTCTACTACCTCAACGTCATGGCCGGCCCGAAGCGCCTCTGGCGCTTCTACAACGACCCGGCCCACGAGTGGATGCTGAAGGGATAGGCGATCGCCGTCCGACCTGCCGCGAGGGCCCGCGCGGCAACCTACCCCACCGCGCTCCTCCAGGGATCGATCACCGTCAGGCCGGCGGCGAGGAACGCGGTTGCGTCGCGCGTTGCCACGGCGAACCCATGCGCGGCGGCGATCGCGGCGATGTAGCCATCGGGCGTGGGGAACCCCCTTCCGGTCGCGCGCGCCTTGACGGCGAGCTCGGCATAGCGCCGCGCCGCTGCGGTATCGAAGGGCAGGACGCGGGGGGCGAACAGGGCCAGCACGTCGTCAAGCGCAGCCGTCAGCGTGTCCTTCCGCCTGCCGTCTGGCAAGGCGCCGACGCCGAAGAGAAGGTCGGCGACGGTGACGCTGGAAAGGAGCAGCGTGTCCGCGGCCTGTGAGTCGAGCCACTCGCGCACCCGAGGGTGCGGTGTACTCGTCATCGCCTCCGACACGACATTGGTGTCGAGGAGGATCATTCGAAACGCATCGGCTCGGCCGGACGCCTGTCGCGGACCTGCTCAAGGGCCTGTTCGAGCGCTTCGACATCGGCGTTCGTCACACCGTGTTTCCGGCCTATCTCCGCCAGCGCCGTCCCAGGCCGCACGCGGCCCTCGGGGAGGATGGCGCGCATCTCCGCTTCCGTGCTGCGGTTGTGCTGCGCGGCGCGGACCTTCAGGGCGCGATGCGCCTCTTCGGAAAGGTTGCGGATGGTGACGGCCGCCATGATAGCGTCCTCAATCGGTTGACCGCGACGCTATCAAGATAGGGAAAGTGATGGCGCCCCCGCAAGTGGCCGGCGGGCGCCATGGCTGTCCTACGGCAGCGTGTAAGCCGTCTTCACCGTGGTGAAGAACTCCGCCGCGTACTTGCCCTGTTCGCGCGGACCGTAGCTCGAGCCCTTCGAGCCGCCGAACGGCACGTGGTAGTCGACGCCCGCCGTCGGCAGGTTGACCATCACCATGCCGGCCTCGGCGTTCCGCTTGAAGTGCGAGGCGTATTTGAGGCTCGTCGTGCAGATGCCCGAGGACAGGCCGAACTGCGTGTCGTTGGCGACATGGAGCGCCTCCTCGTAGTCCTTGACCCGGATGACGCTCGCCACCGGTCCGAAGATCTCTTCCTTGTTGATCCGCATCTCCGGCTTGGTCTCGGTGAAGAGCGCCGGCTGGAGGTAGAATCCGGGGGTGGCGCGGTTGAGTCGCTCGCCGCCCCAGCGGAGCGTGGCGCCCTCGTCGCGGCCGATTCGGATGTACTCCTCGTCCTGGCTCATCTGGCTCTGGTCGACCACCGGGCCGATCTGGGTGCCGTCCTTCAGCGCATCGTCGACGACGAGGCTGCGGAGCCGCTCGCAGACCGCATCGACGAACTTGTCGTGGATGCCGGCGGTCACCACCAGCCGCGAGGACGCCGTGCAGCGCTGGCCGGTCGAGAAATAGGCGCCGTTCACGGCGCACTCGACCGCCGTCTTGAGGTCGGCGTCGTCGAGCACGACCAGCGGGTTCTTGCCGCCCATCTCGAGCTGGAACTTCCGCATGAGCGCGACCGACTCGGCGGCGAGCTTCCGGCCGGTGCCGACCGAGCCGGTGAAGGTCAGCGCCTTGACGTCGGGCGACTTGACGATGACGTCGCCGACCACCGAGCCCTTGCCCATGACGAGGTTGAGGACGCCCTTGGGCAGCCCGGCGCGAACGAGGATGTCGACGATGGTCCAGGTCGATGCCGGCACGAGGTCGGCCGGCTTGATGACGACGGTGTTGCCGTAGGTCAGCGCCGGGGCGATCTTCCACGCGGGAATGGCGATCGGGAAGTTCCACGGCGTGATGATGCCGACCACGCCGACCGGCTCGCGGGTCATGGTCACGTCGATGCCGGGACGCACGCTCGGCACGATCTCGCCGGTCAGCCGCAGGCACTCGCCGGCGAAGAAGTCGAAGATCTGGGCGGCGCGGATCGTCTCGCCGATGCCCTCGGCGAGCGTCTTTCCCTCCTCGCGGGAGAGCTGGCGGCCGATCTCGTCCTTGCGGGCGAGGATCTCATCCGACGCCTTCTTGAGGATGTCGTGGCGCTGCTGGATGCCGGAACGCGCCCAGGCCGGGAAGGCCTCCTTGGCCGCCGCGATGGCGCGCTCGGCGTCGTCTTTGGTGCCGCGGACGAAATGCCCGAGGCTGTCGTCGGTGTTGGAAGGATTGATGTTGTCGACCGCCTCACCGTCAGTCCATTCGCCGGCGATGTAGTTCCTGTAGGTCTCGGTCATGCGTCTCGTCCTTCCTGGAAATCGTATGGTTCGTGCGAGATCAGAGCGCCTTGACGGCGATCTTCTCCTTTTTAGCGATGTCGAGCGGGTTGGTGAGCGGCAGGCCGAACGGCTCGGCCTCGATCTCGAACACGTCGCCCTTCTTCGTCCGCACCCCGGCGGCGAATGACAGCGTCGCCGTGCCGTAGCAGTGGACATGCACGTCGCCGGGGCGACGGAACCACGGATACTTGAAGTGGTGCGCCTCGAGGTTGGCGATGGTGTGCGACATGTTCGCCTCGCCGGTGAGGAACGGCTGCTCGAAGATCACCTTCCTGCCGCGCCGGATGCGCGAGGTGCCGCGGATGTCCTCAGGCAGGTCGCCGAGCAGGATCTCCGGCCCGAAGGAGGACGGGCGGAGCTTGGAATGGGCGAGGAAGAGGTAATTGACCCGCTCGGTCACATGGTCGGAGAACTCGTTCATCAGCGCGAAGCCGACGCGGTAAGGCGTGCCTTCCTTGCCGATGACGTAGATGCCGGCGACCTCGGGCTCCTCGCCGGCATCCTCGGCGAAGCCGGGCGAGACGAGCGGCGTGCCGGGCGCGGCGACGAAGCTGCCGGCGCCCTTGTAGAACCATTCCGGCTGGACGCCTTCCCTGCCGCGCCGGGGCTTGCCGCCCTCGAGGCCCATCCGGAACATCTTCATCGAATCCGTGAGCGTCTCCTCGTCGGCCTCGGCGACCTTCTGGTGCATGGCGTCGCGGGTCGCGGCCGAGCCGAGATGCGTAAGGCCCGTGCCGGTGACGACGAGATGGGCGGGATCGGGGTGCTCGATCGGCAGGGCCACCTTGCCGGCGGCGAGCAGGGCCGCGGGCTTCGCCTTCGCACCGCGCCTCGTGGCGGCGACCAGTTCGGCGATGCCGACGCCGCTGGCGATCGCCGCCATCGCCAGGTCATAGACAGTGTCGAAGCCGTCGATGAACCACGATCCGCCTTCGTCGGTGGCGACGATCTGGCGACCGTTCCGGCCCTTCCGCACCTGCATCAGACGCATGTCGGTTTCCTTCCCTTGCTCCGGCGTGCCCCGTTTTTCGGCGAGGATGCCCTGCTTCGGCGAGGATGACTGTGCCAGCCAGCCGCGAGCGTCAAGCGCCGATGTTGGTCAGGGCGTCTGTTCGCTCTCGTTCCGCCGCATCCACAGCGCGTCGAAGACGTCGCCCTTCGAGTTGCGGAGCAGGCGCCGCATGCTGAGGAAGGCCGCCTCGGAATCGTGGGCCGCGATCGCCTCGAGGATCTCGCGGTGCTGGACGACGGCATCATGGGCCATCACCCGCCAGCCCATCGTGAAGGTGATCTCGAGGGTCGAGCGGATCATGGCGCCGAGCGAGCGCAGCATCGGGTTCCGCGACGCCTCGAGGATGATCATGTGGAAGTCGATGTCGGCGTCGATCTGGGTGCCGCTGCCGCGCGGCTCGCCCTCGATGCCGGCCATCGCCATGCGGAGCGCCCGGATCTCCTCGTCGGTGGCGCGCTCGGCGGCGCGGGCGGCCGCGGCCGGCTCGATGATCTCGCGCATCTCGAAGAGCGCGTGGATGAAGTCCTCGTCGGGATTCTGGTCGACCTGCCAGCGCAGCACGTCCGGATCGAGCATGTTCCAGTCGACGGTCGGCCGGATGCGCGTGCCGATCTTCGGCCGCGACACGGTCAGGCCCTTGGCCGACAGCAGGCGGATCGCCTCGCGCACCGCGGTACGCGAGACCCCAAACTCGGCCTGGATCTGCGGCTCGGTCGGCAAGGTCTCCCCCGGGCGATACTGGCCGGCGACGATGCGCCGGCCGATCGTGCCGGCGACGAACTCGGACAGATTGCCACCCTCTCCGCGGGCTCCCCTGACAACGTCGGATGCTATGGTCCCGTCCTCCCGTCCACCCGCGACTATCATCCTACCTAATACCATGCTGGGGGCTACAGTGCCGGAAGCGGCCCTGATCGCATCCCATCAGCAATCCGTGCTTCCACATGGCAGCCCCGGCGCCCTCCGGCTTGCGGTGTCCGGAGGCAGTGTCTACACGTTTCATCATACATTTAACAGCACCTGCGGCACCGTCATGTCTGTCGACCCGCGCCGAGCGGAATGCTAGCTTCCCGCCGCCAATACGCGCCCGTGAGGACGCGATAGCCCAACAGGAAACGACCATGGATAAGGACAAATCCCGCCTGCGTTCGCGACAGTGGTTCGACAATCCCGAAAACCCCGGGATGACGGCCCTCTACCTCGAGCGCTATCTCAACTACGGGCTGACGCGGGAGGAACTGCAAAGCGGCAAGCCGATCATCGGGATCGCCCAGACGGGCAACGACCTGTCGCCCTGCAACCGCCACCACCTCGATCTCGGCAAGCGCGTCCGCGACGGCATCACGGCGGCCGGCGGGCTCTGCATGGAGTTTCCCGTCCATCCGATCCAGGAGACCGGAAAGCGCCCCACGGCGGCGCTCGACCGCAACCTCGCCTATCTCGGACTGGTCGAACTGCTGTACGGCTACCCTCTCGACGGTGTCGTGCTGACCACCGGCTGCGACAAGACTACGCCCGCCTGCATCATGGCCGCGGCGACGGTCAATCTGCCGGCCATCGTCCTCTCCGGCGGCCCGATGCTCAACGGCTGGTGGCATGGCGAGCGCAGCGGCTCCGGCACCATCGTCTGGAAGGCGCGCGAACGCCTCGCGGCCGGCGAAATCGGCTATGACGAGTTCATCGAAATCGTGGCCTCTTCGGCCCCCTCGGTGGGGCACTGCAACACGATGGGCACCGCCTCCACCATGAATTCGGTCGCCGAGGCGCTCGGCATGAGCCTGCCGGGCTGCGCTGCGATTCCCGCGCCCTACCGGGAGCGCGGCCAGATCGCCTACGAGACAGGCAAGCGCGCGGTCGAGATGGTCTGGGAGGACCTCAAGCCGTCCGACATCCTGACCCGCGAGGCCTTCGAGAACGCGATCGTCGTCAACTCGGCGATCGGCGGCTCGACCAACGCCCCGATCCACGTCAACGCGATCGCCCGCCACATCGGCGTGCCGCTCTCGATCGACGACTGGCAGACGGTCGGGCACAAGGTGCCGCTGCTGGTCAACCTCCAGCCCGCTGGCAAGTATCTCGGCGAGGAATATCACCGTGCCGGCGGCGTCCCCGCCGTCGTCAACGAACTGATGAAGCACGGACTCATCCGCGAGCAGGCGCTTACGGTGAACGGCAGGACCATCGGCGAGAACTGCCGCGGCCGCGAATCGCTCGACAAGGACGTGATCCGCACCTTCGACAACGCGCTCGTCCAGGACGCCGGCTTCATCGTGCTTCGCGGCAACCTGTTCGATTCCGCGATCATGAAGACCAGCGTCATCTCCGAAGAGTTCCGCAAGCGCTACCTGTCCGACCCGAACAACCCGGGCGCCTTCGAGGGGCGGGCGATCGTGTTCGACGGCCCGGAGGACTATCACCACCGGATCGACGATCCCGCGCTCGCCATCGACGAGAACTGCATGCTCTTCATTCGCGGCACGGGGCCGATCGGCTATCCCGGCGGCGCCGAAGTGGTGAACATGCAGCCGCCGGCCGCACTCATCAAGCGCGGCGTTCTCGCGCTGCCCTGCATCGGCGACGGCCGCCAGTCCGGCACCTCGGGCTCGCCCTCCATCCTCAACGCCTCGCCGGAAGCGGCGGCCGGCGGCGGGCTCGCCCTCCTGCGGACGGACGACCGGGTGCGGATCGACCTCAACAAGGGCGAGGCGAACATCCTGATCTCGGATGAGGAACTCGCGAAGCGTCGCAGCGAACTCGCGACCCAGGGCGGCTTCCCGATCCCGAAGAGCCAGACGCCCTGGCAGGAGATCCAGCGCTCGATGGTCGACCAGTTCTCCGAAGGCATGGTCCTCAAGCCGGCCATCAAATACCAAGATGTCGCGCACGTGATGGGCATCCCGCGCGACAATCACTGATACGGAACGCGGCCGTCCCGAACCG
>JAEZEN010000161.1 GCA_023433185.1 Pseudomonadota bacterium
GCTATAGGGCGGCGATCCTATTCGCAGGCCGTTTCCGGCCGTATCCAGCCATCCCAGGGACAGAGCACGAGAGGCACGACATGGCCAAGATCAAGGTTGCCAACCCGGTCGTCGACATCGACGGCGACGAGATGACGAGGATCATCTGGCGCCTGATCAAGGAGAAGCTGATCCTCCCCTATCTCGACCTCGACCTCCTCTATTTCGACCTCGGGGTCGAGAACCGCGACGCGACGGAGGACAGGGTGACGGTCGAGGCGGCCGAGGCGATCAAGCGCGTCGGCGTCGGCGTGAAGTGCGCGACGATCACCCCGGACGAGGCGCGCGTCGAGGAGTTCGGCCTCAAGAAGATGTGGCGGTCGCCGAACGGTACGATCCGCAACATCCTCGGCGGCGTCATCTTCCGCGAGCCGATCATCTGCCGGAACGTGCCCCGCCTCGTGCCCGGCTGGACCCAGCCGATCGTCGTCGGCCGCCACGCCTTTGGCGACCAGTATCGCGCCACCGACTTCAAGGTGCCCGGCAAGGGCAAGCTCACCATCAAGTTCGTCGGCGACGACGGCACCGTGATCGAGCACGACGTCTACGACTTCCCGGGTTCGGGCGTCGCGATGGGGATGTTCAATCTCGACGACTCGATCCGCGACTTCGCCCGCGCCTCGCTCAACTACGGTGTGGCGCGGAAATACCCTGTGTATCTCTCGACCAAGAACACGATCCTCAAGGCCTATGACGGGCGCTTCAAGGACCTCTTCCAGGAGGTCTACGAGGCGGAGTTCGCCGAGCGGTTCAAGGCGGCCGGCATCACCTACGAGCATCGCCTGATCGACGACATGGTCGCTTCGGCGCTCAAGTGGTCGGGCGGCTATGTCTGGGCCTGCAAGAACTACGACGGCGACGTCCAGTCCGACACCGTGGCGCAAGGCTTCGGCTCGCTCGGCCTGATGACCTCGGTGCTCACCACGCCGGACGGCAGGATCGTGGAGGCCGAGGCGGCGCACGGCACCGTCACCCGGCATTACCGCGAGCACCAGAAGGGCAAGGACACCTCGACCAACTCGATCGCCTCGATCTTCGCCTGGACCCGCGGCCTTGCCCATCGCGCCAAGCTCGACGGCAATGCCGAGCTGGCCCGCTTCGCCGAAACGCTGGAGAAGGTCACGGTGGATACGGTCGAGCAGGGCTACATGACCAAGGACCTCGCCCTCCTCGTCGGCCCTGACCAGAAGTGGCTGACCACGACCGGCTTCCTCGACAAGGTCGACGAGAACTTCAAGCGCGCGATGGCGTGAGGGAGCGTTTCACGCGCTGGCCGGCGGGCCGGCGCCGTCACTGCGGAGACTGCTCTCCGGCCGGCCACGGGGTCCGATACAGGGTATACGCGTTCTGCCGGATCCGTTGAAGGATCCGGTTTTCCGTGCTCGCATCGATGGCATTCTTCAACCGGTCCACGCCATGGAGACGCCTCAGGGTCGCCGACCCCTGGCGCATCAGGCGAACGCGCTCCTCCGCCCGGAAGCTTTTCGACTTGGCGTGGTAGACGAAGGTGTGGGTGGCAATGACGAGACCGAAGCCGGCCTGACCGGCGCGGAGACAGAAGTCGTCCTCCTCCCCGTAGCCGCGCGGGAACTTCTCGACATCGAAGAAGCCGATCCTGTCGAGGACCGCGCGGTGAATCCCCAGGCAGAACCCGTGAACGAGGGACACCCGCGGCAGGATGCCCTCCACCGTCCACTGTTCGCAGTGCCGGTTCATGTCATCGGGGCTGACGCCCGCCGGGAGCATGTTCACCGCGGTCTGCGCCCCCGACCCCTTGGTGCCGGGGATCGACTGCATGCCTGCGGCGTTCGATAGCGGCCCGACGATTCCCGCCCCCCTGGTGGAGAGGAGCGCATCGGCAAGCTTCTCCGCCCAGCCGTCGGTGACGATTGTATCGCTGTTGAGGACGATGACGAAGGCGGCATCGCTCTCCGCGACCCCCTGGTCCGCCGCGCGCGAGTAGCCCACCGCGGCGTCGTTGCGGACCAGATGGACCCAATTGCGCCCGGCCGCGAAGTTCGAGACATAGTCCCGGGTCGCGTCGCCCGATCCGTCATCGACGAGCACGAGGCGAACGTTCTCATGGCGGCGATGCCGCGCGATCGACTCGACGCAGAGCCGCACGTCGTCGAGAGCATTGTGGACGCACACCACGACATCGATCGGCATCGTGATCGCTGCGATCCGGCGGTCGCGCGAGGCGGCATAGGATGGCCCGGCGAAGGGATCGAAAATCGTGGCCCCCATCGCCTCGGCAAGCCGGGCGACCTTTGGCGAGCCTCCATGCGGCACCGAGGCGACGTAGGGGTTGTCGCGGGCGGCGTGGGGCGGCTGCAACAGAGGATGCCACTCAAGCCCACTGAGACCGAGCGCGTAGTTGACGCTGAGTTGATCTCGCCTGCTGAACTTCTCTATCTCCGCCCACCAGGCATCTAGGAAACCGGCGACTCGTGAGTCCCGCAGATTGAACATCATCCAAGGAGTCTCGATGAGGTCACTGCAATCGAACCCGATGGAACGGTAGGCGACACGCTGTCTTTCGATGACATCCGGGTCGTCCTTCGCACGCTCGACGCACGCCTCAAATTCCTCGGTCACGGACGAGCGATGTTGATGTGGGGCACCGGCGACCGGCCGCCCGGAGCGTATGAATTCCTCCACGGCATCGTTCAGATCGTCCAGCAGGACGATATTGGCATCAACCCAAATGGCTATATCGTAATCCCCGAGCAAAAGATGGGGATGCGTCTTGACAAATCTCGCCGTTCTCGTGGCGTCTTTGTGGGTGAACGTCGCAGGACGCGCACAATATCCCCCCAGATCCATTACAACTTCATCCACAAAAATGAAATAGTCGAAGCGATCGTTGAATATTTCTGGTGGCGTGAGGGCGTCATACCCTCCGATACATGCGGAATATACAGCAATCTTTCGCCTGCCCTTCGACGCGCGATGCTCGTTTGCTGACTTCACGACGTTTTCTATGTCCAACAGGCGTCGGGCAATCGAAGCATCCACCTTCGCGATATTTCTTCTTGCCTCCCCCGTCGCCGGATCCGCCAATTTCTCCTCGAACAGGGCCAGCGCCTCACGCCAGCGGCCCATCGAGAAGCAAATGTCCGCGCGGAGGTCTACGAGTTGCGGTATCTCGCCACACTGGTCCAGCGCCTTGATGACGACGATCTCCGCGCCCCGGAAATCTCCCGTTGCGGCAAGGAGTTGCGCCAGACGGACAAATGGCGCGCAGGAGCGCACCGGACGCTCGATCACCCTCTGCCAGAGAGCCGTGGCCGCCGGCCAGTCGCGGACCGCCTCAGCGGCCTCGGCGGCCTGTGTGAGGATCGCGGGGTTGTCGGGATACCGGGCGAGGCCGGCCTCCGCGACCTCTCCGGCCATGCGGAGATCACCCGTCCTCCTCGCCGCGCGGCAAAGCCCCGCATAAGCCCGCGCCGGCGCCTCGTCGCCGGACTCGTCGATGATGGCCCGCCATCGGTCCGCCGCATCGCGCCAGTTCCGGCTTTCCATGGCCGAGGCAGCCTCGGCGACCGCGCGCCTGAGGTCCTTGCCGGCAATCGCTTGCTTCTTCCCCTCTCCTTCGGCATCCGTCCGCGGATCGCCCGTCAATGGCGGCTTTCGGTTCCGCTTCCATCCTGGCGGCCAGAAACGAAAGCGGCCCCACGGAGAGCGGGTGTTGGAACGTGTCGCAGCCCCGGACAAGGCTCTGGCGTCTCCTGAAGACCCCCCGGTTGCTGTATCCTCGGATGGGGAGCGGCGGGCTTCGCAAAGGCTGCAGCCCCATTGTCGGCGCCCGAAGGGGCACGCGTCAAGGTACCGCAGAACCGAGCCGCCACGCAATCTCTGCGCGCCTCATGGGCCTCATGGGGCGTCTCTTCATGGGTGCGTCATGCCGCGGCGGGCTCGCCGCCGTCGGCCCTCCGCCGTCCCTCGGCCCGGCGGTCAATTCCAGGTGCGATTCGAGTTCCGGGTAGCGGGCGAGCAGTTCGATCAGATCCGGACGGGCGATCACCAGGAGCTTGGCGCGGGACAGCGCCACCACCGGCCTGCGCGCCTCGGGGGAATCGTAGTCGAGCCCAGTGCCGAAGACGCTGCCCATGCTGAGCCGGCGCGGGCCACCTGTCCCGTCAACCTCCACCACTCCCGCCGCGACGACGTAGAGCGCGTCGTCCTCGCCGCCATAGGCGACGATCGCGGTCCCGGATTCGACGGTGACCGCGCGGAGGACGCCGAGCAGTTCCGTCAGCAACGGGGCCGGCAGCCCCGCGAACACCGGCAGCCGCGAGACCAGGCCGAAGGTCACGACGAAGCTGCGCTGCCGGACCACCTCGGCAAAGGACGAGCCGATGATGGCGACCGGCAGTGCGATCATCAGGATGCCGGTGATCATGGTCACGCCGCCGATGATCCGGCCCGGCAGCGTCACCGGGGTGACGTCGCCATAGCCGACGGTGGTGACCGTCACGATGGCCCACCACATGGCCTCCGGGATCGAGCCGAATGCATCGGGCTGGACCTCGCGCTCCACCATGTAGGCGAGCGAGGCGGCGACCAGCACGACCGAAAGCAGGACGAGGAAGCTCGCCAGGAGCGCCTGCTGCTCGCGGCGCACGGCCTCCATGAGGGACTGGAAGCCGGTGGAATAGCGCCCGAGCTTGAACAGCCGCAGAAGGCGCAGGAGGACGATGGTCCGGAGGTTGAGATCGAAGACCAGGCCTAGGAAGAAGGGCAGGATGGCGACCAGGTCGATGATCGCCGCCGGGGTGATCACATAGGCGAGGCGCGCCCGCCAGGCCGGCCGGCCGCGATAGCGCGGCTGCTCAACGCAGACCCAGAGGCGGACCAGATATTCGACGGTGAACACGACGAGCGAGAATCGCTCGACCAGTTCGAGGCTCCAGCCGTGTTCGGCGGCAACCGACGGCACGGTCTCGAGGATCGCGACGGTGACATTGGTCAGGATGAGGATGATCAGCGCCGACGAGAACAGGCGCGGAAGCACGGACTTGTCGCCGACGTCCTCGACGACTTCGAAGACCCGGCGGCGAACCGAAGCCCTGGTCGCGCCGCTTGTCACCCACCGCCCGTTTCGAGCGCCGCCGCGATCGCCGCGATCGCCGCATCGGCACGGGTCCCATCCGGGCCGCCGGCCTGGGCGAGGTCCGGCCGGCCGCCGCCGCCCTTGCCGCCGAGGGCCTCCGCACCGCGGCGGACGAGATCGACCGCGCTGAAGCGTGCCGTGAGGTCGTCGGTGACACCGACGACGATGCCGGCCTTGCCGTCGTCGCTTATGCCGACGAGGGCCACCACGCCGGAGCCGACCTGCTGCTTGCCGTCATCGGCGAGGCCCTTGAGATCCCTGGGCGCGATGCCCGACACGGTACGGCCCAGGAACCTGACCGAGCCGATATCGCGGATGTCGCGGTCGGCACCGTTGGCCGCACCGCCGCCGCCCATCGCGATCCTCCGCCGCGCGTCGGCGAGTTCGCGCTCGAGCCGCCGCCGCTCCTCGACGAGGACCTGGACGCGTTCGGCCGCCTCTTCCGGCCGCACCTTGAGCGCCATCGCGACGGCCTTGAGGCGCCGCTCCTGCTCATTGAGATGCGCGCGCGCCGCTCCCCCGGACAGTGCCTCGATGCGGCGGACGCCCGCCGCCACGCCGGCCTCCGCCGTCAGCGTGATGAGCCCGATCTCGCCGGTCCGGCCGACATGGGTGCCGCCGCATAGCTCGACCGACCACGCGCGGCCGGGATTGCCCTCCGGGGCCTCCCCCATCTCGACCACCCGGACCTCGTCGCCGTATTTCTCGCCGAAGAGCGCCATCGCGCCGGATTCCATCGCTGCGTCCCGGTCCATCAGGCGGGTCGACACGGCGGCGTCCTGGAGCACCACCTGGTTGGCGAGGGCCTCGATGCTGTCGATCTCGGCGGCGTCGAGCGGCTTCGGATGCGAGAAGTCGAAGCGCAGGCGGTCCGGCGCGACCAGCGACCCCTTCTGCACGACATGTCCGCCGAGCACGTTGCGGAGCGCGGCATGAAGGAGATGCGTGGCGGAATGATTGGCGCGGATCTTCCGGCGCCGCTCGGCGTCGATGACCAGGCGGACCGCCTCGCCGACTGCGATGCGACCGCTCTCGACCCTGCCATAGTGGACGAAGAGACCGTCCGCCCGCTTCTGCACGTCGGAGACGATGAACCGCGATCCGGCATCGTTCTCGATCACGCCGGTGTCGCCGACCTGCCCGCCCGACTCGGCATAGAACGGGGTCTGGTTGACGACGATCGCCACCTCGTCGCCGGCCTCCGCGGCCTCGACCGCCTCGCCGGTGCCGCGGACCATGGCGAGCACCTCGCCCTCCGCCGCCTCGGCGGCGTAGCCGAGGAACTCCGTCGCGCCCAGCCGCTCGCGGAGCCTGAACCAGATCGGATCGGTCTGCGCCTCGCCGGAGCCGGCCCAGCTCGCGCGCGCCTCCTCCTTCTGGCGCTCCATCGCCCGGGCGAAGCCGTCGGTATCGACCCCGATGCCGCGCGCCTTCAGGGCATCCGCCGTGAGATCGAGCGGGAAGCCGTAGGTGTCGTAGAGGCGGAACGCAACGTCGCCGGCGAGCGTGTCACCCGCGCCGAGGCCGCCGCTGGCCTCGTCGAGAAGCGTGATGCCGCGCGCCAGCGTGCGCCGGAAGCGCGTCTCCTCGAGGAGGAGCGTCTCCCGGATCAGGGCCTCGGCGCGGATCAGTTCCGGATAGGCGCGTCCCATCTCGGCGACCAGCACCGGCACCAGCCGATACATCACCGGCTCCTGCGCGCCGAGAAGGTGGGCGTGGCGCATGGCGCGCCGCATGATCCGCCGGAGCACGTAGCCGCGCCCCTCGTTCGACGGCAGGACGCCGTCGGCGATGAGAAAGCTGGAGGCGCGCAGGTGATCCGCGATGACGCGGTGGCTGGCCCGGTTCGGCCCGGTCGCCGGCACGCCGATGATGTCGACGGAGGCGCCGATCAGCGCCTTGAAGAGGTCGATGTCGTAGTTGGAATGGACGCCCTGCAGGACCGCGGCGATCCGCTCGAGCCCCATGCCGGTGTCGATCGAGGGCCGCGGCAGGTCGAGGCGGCTGCCGTCGGGCAGCTGCTCGAACTGCATGAACACCAGGTTCCAGAACTCGAGGAAGCGGTCGCCATCCTCATCCGGGCTGCCGGGCGGACCACCCTCGAGCGCCTCCCCCTGGTCGATGAAGATCTCCGAGCACGGTCCGCAGGGCCCGGTGTCGCCCATCTGCCAGAAATTGGCGCTCGTGCCGATGCGGATGATCTTGTGGTCGGGAAAGCCGGCGATCTTCTTCCACAGGTCGAAGGCATGGTCGTCGTCGGCATAGACGGTCACCAGGAGCCGGTCGGCGGCCAGCCCGAACTCCCTGGTCACCAGGTTCCAGGCAAGCTCGATCGCATGCTCCTTGAAGTAGTCGCCGAAGGAGAAGTTGCCGAGCATCTCGAAGAAGGTGTGATGCCGCGCGGTGTAGCCGACGTTGTCGAGATCGTTGTGTTTGCCGCCGGCGCGGACGCATTTCTGCGACGTGGTGGCACGCGGATAGGGCGGCTGTGCACGGCCGGTGAAATAGTCCTTGAAGGGAACCATCCCCGCATTGGTGAACATCAGCGTCGGATCGTTCCGGGGCACGAGCGGACCCGACGCCACCGGCGTGTGGCCGTTCTTCTCGAAATAGCCGAGAAAATGGGAACGGATGTCGTTGACGGAGTTCATGTTCACTCTTCTATCCACAGGGACCCGGACGCGAAAAACGCGGCACGCCGCGCCGGCGTTTTACCGCCGACGCGCCAACAT
>JAEZEN010000201.1 GCA_023433185.1 Pseudomonadota bacterium
GGCCGGGGTTACTGAAGAGGCATCTACATCTTGCCGGGCGTGCGGATCGGGGTCCTCCCAGTCCAAGCGAAGGCAGCGACAGACCGGACAGCCCTGTCCGCCTGACGACTGGCCAACCGGAAAAACCAGCCGGCATCACAGCCGGCAAACCGGACCGCGAGGTCGCGGGGTGTGCCGTCTCCACAGCGGCCCCTCGCGGATGAGCGGCCCGGCGGTTTCAACCCGATTTGCTTGGGGAGCACCCTGAGAATGACCGACCGTATCCGCGACTTTCTGCGCCTCCGACGTCCCGACGGTCCGTGCCTCGTGATCGATCTCGAGGTGATTCGCGAGAACTATCAGACGTTTGCGCGGGCGCTCCCCGACAGCCGCGTCTTCTATGCGGTCAAGGCCAATCCCGAGCCGGCGGTGCTGAAGCTGCTCGCCGACCTTGGCTCGTCGTTCGATTGCGCGAGCGTCGCCGAGATCGACATGGCGCTCGCCGCGGGCGCGACCCCGGATCGCATCTCCTTCGGCAACACGATCAAGAAGGAGCGAGACGTCGCTGCCGCCTTCGCGCGCGGCGTCCGCATGTTCGCGATCGACTGCGTCGAGGAGGCCGACAAGATCGCCCGCGCCGCCCCCGGCGCCCGCGTCTTCTGCCGTATCCTGTGCGACTGCGTCGGCGCCGAGTGGCCCCTGTCGCGGAAGTTCGGCTGCGCGCCCGAGATGGCGGTCGAGGTCCTCGAGCATGCCCACCGCGCCGGCCTCGAGGCCTATGGCGTGTCGTTCCACGTCGGCTCGCAGCAGCCCAACCCGAACGCCTGGGACGTTGCGCTCCAGGCCGCGGGCAGCGTGTTCCGCACGCTCTCCGAGCGCGGCATCCAGCTCCGCATGGTCAATCTCGGCGGCGGGTTCCCGGCGAAGTATCTGCGCGACGTTCCGGCGGTGAAGACCTACGGCAACGCCATCTTCACGGCGCTCCGCAGGCACTTCGGCAACCGCATTCCCGAGACCATCATCGAGCCCGGGCGCGGCATGGTCGGCGACGCCGGCATGATCAAGGCCGAGGTCGTGCTGATTTCGAAGAAGTCGGCGGCCGACGACCAGCGCTGGGTCTATCTCGACATCGGCAAGTTCGGCGGCCTCGCCGAAACCATGGACGAGGCGATCCGCTACCCGATCCGCACCGCCCATGACGGCGACCGGATGGAGCCCTGCGTCATCGCCGGACCGACCTGCGATTCGGCGGACGTCCTCTACGAGAAGACGCCCTACGATCTGCCGATCTCGCTGGCGATCGGCGACGAGGTGCTGATCGAGGGGACGGGTGCCTATACCCAGACCTACTCGGCGGTGGCCTTCAACGGCTTCGAGCCGCTCAAGGCCTATGCGATATGAGCGCGCGGCTGCGACGAGGGTAGTCGACCCTCGCTTCCCATAGCGTCGCCCCGGCGTGATGTCCGGGGCCATCCTGCCCGCCGCTCCGGCGCCGGGTGCGTGGGCGTGTCCGCCCGCGATGGACCGAGCGGGCTTCGCCCGGGGCGACGCGCTTCTCCTTCCGCTTCCCTCTTTGGATCACGCCGATGATCTACATCGATACCGAGACCCGGAACGACGTCCCGGCCCGCGAGGCGCTCCTCGACCGGGCGATGGGGCGGGATCGCATCCTCAAGCCCTCGGAGCGCCTCCGCGAAGGGCGGCTGCCGGCGGCGGGCCTGGCGCTGGTCGCCCGGGCCGGTGACCGGCTCGTCGGGTCCGTGCGCCTGTGGAACGTCTCGGCCGGCGGCGTGCCGACCCTGCTCCTCGGCCCGCTGGCCGTCGATCCCGCGGTGCAGGGCCGCGGCGCCGGTGGCGGCCTGATGCAGGTCGCGCTGAACCGGGCTGAACTGGCCGGCCATCGCGCCGTCATCCTCGTCGGCGACCCGGAGTACTATGCCCGCTTCGGCTTCGGCCCCGTGCCCGCCTCCGGCCTGACGATGCCCGGCCCGGTCGACCGGCGGCGCTTCCTCGCGCTCGAGTTCACGGACCGGTGTCTCGCGGGGGCGGAAGGCATGGTCCTCGCCACCGGCCGGCCGCTGCCGGTCGAGGTCGCCCGCGCCGCCTGATCACCAATCCGTGAAGGCGCCCCGATCTCGCAGCGCTGGCCGGGGCGCCATTCCCTTCTAGGTGATGTCCCAGGACGGCGTGAAAACGGCGGGAGGAACATCGACGATGAAGACCATGACGCTTGCCCTGGTCGCGGGGGCGGCGCTGCTCGCCGCGGGATTCATCGCCGCCAAGGCGCAGGACGCCGAGATGACGTTCTTCATCACCAGTAGCGGTTCCGGAGACGGCGCCAATCTCGGCGGCCTCGACGGGGCGGACGCGATCTGCCAGCGGCTTGCCGAGGCGGCGGGTTCGGCCGGCAGGACCTGGCGGGCCTATCTCTCGACCGCCACGGAGAACGCCCGCGACCGCATCGGGTCCGGCCCCTGGCACAACGCCGAGGGCGTGCTGATCGCCGCCAACCTCGACGATCTCCACGACCCGGCGAGGAACATGATCAACAAGGAGAACGGCCTCACCGAATCGGGGGAGCAGGTCAGAGGCCGCGGCGACCAGCCCAACGAGCACGATATCCTCACCGGGACCAATGCTGACGGCACGGCCAACCAGAACACCTGCGGCGACTGGACCCTCAACGGCGAAGGCAGCGCGATGGTCGGCCACCACGACCGCATTGGCCTCGACGACAGCGACGCGGCGAAGTCGTGGAACGCGTCGCATCCCTCGCGCGGTTGCAGCCAGGACGCGCTGGCCGGCACCGGCGGCGCCGGCCTGTTCTACTGCTTCGCGGCGGACTGACCGGCGCGATCCGACGCGGGGGCGACGCCGGCCCAGGGTGCCCCAGCCCCGGTGCCTTGGCCCCGGCGCCTTGGCCGGAGGGCTCCGGGACGCCCGTAATTGTGGCGTGCAGGCGCTCCGGGCGCAAGCGGCGCCGCCGCGGCCCCCGCGCCGGGCATTCGCGCGCCGGGAGGTTGAGCGGCTTCGCCTACCAGGCGCCGGCGTCCGGGCCCGGCGCGATCAGAAGCCGACCGCTGCCCGGGTCGCGGACGAGTTCGACCGAGACATCGTAGACCTCGCGGATGAGGCCGGCCGTGAGCGTCGTTCCAACCGGCCCGAAGGCCACCATCCGCCCTTTCCGCATCGCCAGCACCAGGTCGAAATAGGCGGCGGCGAGCGCAAGGTCGTGGATCGCGACCAGCACCGTCAGGCCGAGCGCCGCCTGGCGCCGCAGCATGGCGAGCGTCGCGAGCTGCGCCCGGAGGTCGAGGTGGCTCGTCGGCTCGTCGAGGAGGAGAAGCGACGGTTCCTGCGCCAGCGCGCGGGCGATCTGCACGCGCTGCTGCTCGCCGCCCGACAGCCCGCGCCAGGAACGGTCGGCCATGGCGAGCAGGCCGACCATGGCGAGCGCCCGGTCGCAGACGGTGGCGTCGTCGACCGCCTGTCCGCGCGGCCGGCCGTGGTGCGGGATGCGGCCCAGCGCCACGACGTCGCGGACCGTATGCGGCAGCTCGGTCTGGGCGGCATGCTCGACGAAGGCGACCTGCCGGGCCCGCGCGGCACGCGGCATCGCGCGGAGGTCGACACCGGCGAAGCGCACCGCGCCCCGCGCCCGGGGATGCAGGCCCAGGATGAAGTGGAGGAGCGTGGTCTTGCCCGCACCGTTCGGCCCGGCAATGGCGCACATCGCGCCGCGTGGAATTTCGAAGTCCATGTCCTCGACGAGGGTCGCCTCGCCGATCCGGACCGTCGCCCCGCGGACGACGAGGCCCTCCGCCACGCTCATGTCGCGCGCCGGAAGCGCCAGAGGATGGCGAGGAAGGCCGGTGCGCCGATCATCGCCGTAACGATGCCGACCGGCAGCTCCCGCGGGGCGAAGAGGCTCCGCGCTGCCGTGTCGGTCCAGATCATGAAGATCGCCCCGCCAAGCGCGGCAAGCGGCAGCATCAGGCGGTGGCCGGTGCCCGAGACGAGGCGCGCGGCATGGGGGACGACGAGCCTGACGAAGCCGATCGCCCCGGAAACCGAGACGAGCACGCCGGTCAGCAACGCGGTGCCGCCGAGCAGCAGCCAGCGACTGCGGGTCACGTCGACCCCGAGGGTCGCCGCGGCGACATCGCCGAAGGCGAAGGCGTCCAGGGTGCGTCGGGCGGTGAAGACCAGGGGGCCGACGACGACGAGCGCGGCAGCGGCGATGGCTGCCGCCGGCCAGCCGGCGCCGGCGAGAGAGCCCATCAGCCAGCTCAGGATCTCGCGGTAGGAATCGCCGGTGGCGGTCCAGAAGATGACCAGCGAGGTCAAGGCCGCCGCCAGCGTCGAGACCGCGATGCCGGAGAGGATCGCCTTCGACGGCGTCAGCCCGCCGATCGCCTGCGCGAAGGCGAGGGTCAGGGCGAGGGCGGCGAGCGCCCCGGCAAAGGCGCCGGGGGCGAGGAGGAGTGGCGAAGCGAGCATCACCATCGAGACCGCGCCGAGCGCCGCGCCGGACGAGAGACCGAGCAGGAAGGGATCGGCGAGCGGGTTGCGGGTGACGGCCTGCACGACCGCCCCGGAGAGGGCGAGGCCGGCACCGACGATTCCCGCCGTGACGATGCGTGGCAGGCGGGAGTCCCAGACGATGCTGTCCCGGAGCGGGGACAGGCCGGTCTCGACCGGCAGCCCGAGATGCATGGCGATGGAGCGCCATACCTCGAGAGCCGAGATGTCGGCCGGGCCGATGGTGGCGGCCGCGAGGACCGAGGCGAGGAGCGCGATCACGGCGAGGGCGACCGGCAGGAGGCGGTGCGAGGCCGGGGCCTCGGCGGCGATGCGGCGGTCGCGGATCGCGCTCACGGATCGAAGGGGACCGCGGCGAGCTGGGCCGCGAGATCGAGGGTGGCCGGCACCGAGCGCACCCCCGGCTCGGCTGCCGGGAAGGGCAGCGTCA
The DNA here is from genome assembly GCA_023433185.1 of Pseudomonadota bacterium. The sequence continues at coordinate 4,952 of JAEZEN010000201.1, forward strand.
GGTAGCGCTGGTTCCTCACCGCGCTGAGCTGCGCGAGGAGGGGATCGTCGGCGAGCATCGACCGCTTCTGGTCGATGGTATTCCACGTCGCGTCGACGAGGATGATGACGTCGGGATCGGCGGCGGCGACCGCCTCCCAGCTCACCGAGCTCCAGGTGTCGTCGATATCGGCGAAGATGTTGTCGAGGCCGATGGCCGTCATCATCATCTGCGGCCCGCCGTCGCCGGCGCCGACATAGGGCTCCTTCACGCCGGATGAGTACCAGAGCGCCGTCCGCCGCCGCAGCCGCCCCGGCAGCGTCGCGAGCAAGGCG
>JAEZEN010000225.1 GCA_023433185.1 Pseudomonadota bacterium
GGGGCGCGGGCCGCCCGGTTCATCAGTTAGATCCGGTGGTCGAAGGCGCGCATCGCCTGCCGCACGTTGAGGCAGCCGGCGACGATCATGGCGAAGGCCGCCGCGACCGCGCCGATCACCACCGGGCCGACGCCGCTTGCGGCATAGAGCACCATCAGGCCGAAGATGACGAGGGCGCGGCGGGCGTAGCGCCTCTGCGGCATGTCGGACGCCGACCATTCGAGGAGAAGGAGATCGCGGTTCAGCCTCAGGCCCTCGACCGATTCGCGCGTGCCGGCGAGGAGCAGCACGTCGCCCGCCTCGAGGCGGATCTCGCTCAGTGCCATGCGCGGCATGCGGCTGCGCCGCTCGACCCCGAGGACGAGGGTGCCCGTGTCGTGATGGATGGCAGCCTGCTCGATGGTGCGCCCGATGAGCCGGGAGCCCGGCGCGACCACCGCCTCGGCGAGCGTGACGTCCTTGGTGCTGAGGGGGGTCGTCTCGCCCCCCGCGTCGGTCGTCTCGCGCGCCGTGACGCCGGCCCCGTCCGAGAGCGCCTTGGTGATCGCGCTCCGCGTCGCGGCGACGATCACCGTGTCGCCCGGGCGGAGCGTCAGGTTCTCGAATGGCGGCAGGAAGGGATGCTCGCCGCGCTGGACGAGGCGCACCGTCATGTCCTTGAGCGCGGGAAACATGCCGGAGACCGCCGACATGCCGGCCAGCGGGTGGCCATAGGGGACGTCGATCTGGGCGATGAACTGCTTGCCGCCGACCCCCGTGATCTGCCCGGCCATGCCGGTCCGGGAGACCAGCAGGCGGGGCAGGATGAGGGCGCAATAGACGAAACCGGCCCCCGCCATGATCGAGGCGGGCACGGTGAACTCGAAGAAGCCGATACTGATGCCCTCGCGCGCCGCGACGCCCGCGGCCAGGAGGTTGGTCGACGTGCCGATCAGCGTTGTCGTCCCGCCGAGCAGCGCCACGAAGGAGAGGGGCATCAGGACCTTGGAGGTGCTGACGCCGCGGGTCGCGGCAATGGTGCTGATGATCGGCAGGAACATCACCACCACCGGGGTGTCGTTGACCACGGCGCTGGTCACCATGGCGGCGAACATGACGATCACCACCGCTCCCATGCCGCTCCGTCCGCCGAGGCGGGCGAGGATGGCGGCGGGTCGCTCGAGCGAGTCGGTCTGGAACAGTCCCTGGCCGACCACGAGGAGGGCGAGGACGGTCACCAGCGCGTCGTTCGAGAAGCCGGCGAGCACGTCGCCCGTCGACAGCGGCGTCGCGACGCCGAACAGCTTCGGGACCAGCCAGAAGACGACCAGCCAGTAGACCAGGGTGGCGATCGATATGAGCTCGATGGACCAGCGCTCGAGCGCATAGGCGCAGATCATCGCGGCGATGCCGCCGAAGGTCAGCCACATCAGGACGGACTGGGCAGTCATGGCAGACACCGGCCATGGCCGGGCACGCCTTGGGGCCGCGCCAAGGTCGGATGCGGTACGGGGCGGCTACGCAAGGCCGGCCTGCCGCGTCTCGAGGCGGACGACCGCCGCACTGTTGACGACCACCGTTCCGAGGATGAGGTCGTGAAGGAGTTGCCGTCGCGCGGTGAAGAGACCGACGAGCAGGACGAGCGGCGTGAGCAGCGCGCAGGAGAACCAGAAGATGAGGGCATGGAGAACTGCGAGCAGGGGATAGCAGAACCCGCCGTCGGCGGTGCGCAGCTCGATTCCTGCCCAGCGCATGCCGACCGTCGCCGAGGCCCGACCGCCGAGGGTGAGGGCAACGTAGCCGAGGGCGACGATCGCGAACAGGCCGCCGTAGAGGAACCAGGCGATGCCGAGGGTCACCACGCCCAGCACGAAGACGACGAGCCCGGCCGGGATCATCAGCAGCACGACGAGGATCGCATCGAAGACGAAGGCGATCACGCGCTTCGAGAGTACGCCGGCATAGAGGCCGGGATCGGACGCGGGGTCATACACGGGGCGGCTGCGGACAGGGTCCGCGGCCCCTCGTCGGCCGTCGCTCATCAATGGAACTCCCCTCGTTCACGGACGCCCGCGAAAAGTCCCCCCTCACGGCCGTTCGCCGGCGTGAGAATGGTCGCCCGGGGGCCGATACGCAAGCGGCGCGATGCCGCTCCCTCCGTTGATGTGGTCCTGCCCGTTCAGCGTGCCAGATGCGCGGCCACGCGCGGCGCGAAATAGGTGAGGATGCCGTCGGCCCCGGCGCGCTTGAAGCCGGTCAGGCTTTCGAGCATCGCCCGCTCCCCGTCGATCCAGCCGCGCTCCGCCGCTCCGGTGATCATCGCGTATTCGCCGGACACCTGGTAGGCATAGGTGGGAAGGCCGAAGGCCTCCTTGATGCGCCACAGGATGTCGAGATAGGGCATGCCCGGCTTGACCATGAGCATGTCGGTGCCCTCGGCCACGTCGAGTTCCGCCTCGCGGAGCGCCTCGAGGCCGTTGGCCGGATCCATCTGGTAGGTGCGCTTGTCGCCGACGAGGGTCTTCGAGGTGCCGATCGCGTCGCGGAAGGGGCCGTAGAAGGCCGAGGCGTATTTCGCCGTGTAGGACATGATCTGGACGTGGCCGAAGCCCTTCCGGTCGAGCGCCCGGCGGATCGCGCCGATGCGGCCGTCCATCATGTCCGAGGGGGCGATCACGTCGGCGCCGGCCTCGGCCTGGATGAGGGCCTGGACGCAGAGCTGCTCGACCGTGGCATCGTTGACGATCTCCTCGCCGACCAGCAGCCCGTCATGGCCGTGGCTCGTATAGGGGTCGAGCGCCACGTCGAGGATGACTCCGATGTCCGGCACCGCCGCCTTGATGGCGCGCGTCGCGGCACAGACGAGGTTCTCGGGGTTGACCGCCTCGGAACCGGTCGGATCGCGCAGGCCGGGCTCGGTGTACGGGAAGACGGCGATTGCCGGAATTCCGAGGGTGGCCGCATGCTCCGCCGCAGCGACCGCGCGGTCGAGCGAAAAGCGCTCGACGCCCGGCATCGACGGGATCGGCTCGGCCACGTTCTCGCCGGCCACGACGAACACCGGCCAGATCAGGTCGTCGACGGTCAGCGTGTTCTCCCGCACGAGGCGGCGCGACCAGTCGGTGCGGCGGTTGCGGCGCATGCGCCGGCCTCCGAGGATGGCATCCATGTCGGCGCGGGTTGCGGGATCGGCCTCCGGCCGCGGACGTTCGTTGGTCATGGTCTGGTTCCCGATGGTCCGGCAATTCTAGCCAACTGGCGCCGGCGCGTCATCCTTGGCCCGGATGGCCTCAGCGCGGCGCGAGCAGAAGGGACGGACAGCGCTCGCCCAGCGCGTAGTACGGCACGAACCGGTCTTCGATGCGGAAATGGCGGGCCAGCCGTTCCTCGACATATCCGGCGGGCGGGAAATTGTAGCGGATGTCGCTCTCGCGGTAGTTGTCGATGGTCTCGATGACGGCCCGCGGCAGGCCCGTCCGGCGCTCCAGGTCGGCATAGTCCAGGCGGCGGGCACTCCAGAACGCGAAGATGTCGCCGACCCGGATGTCGTGGGTGTCGGGGGCGCAGAGGGCCATGGCGAGGCGCAGCTTGAAGGCGTGGAAGTTCCCGATCCCGCCGTCGAGCAGGGCGTCGATGACGGCCGTTGGCCGCTCGGGCTCGTCGGGCCCCAGATAGAGCCGGACCGAGAAGCGACCCTCGGGCCGCAGCGTGCGGGCGACTTCGGCGAGCAGCCGGTCGTAGTCGGCCGCCGAATCGAGGTTCGACAGGCTGCCGTCGCCGATCACCCAGGCAAGGCTGCCGGTGGCCAGCGGCAGTTGTCGCCAGTCGCCGTTGAGGGCGGTACCGCGCGCCCCAAGGACCGCCCGCGGCCAGACGTCCCGCACCATTGCGACGGACCGGTCGATGCCGAGGATCCGGACGTCGCCGGGCCAGGGCATCAGCGCCAATTCCGGCGTCACCCCGAGGATGGCTATGGCCCTGGAGCCCTCCATGCGCCGAAGGATCGGGACGGTCCACCGGACGTTCTGCTGGAGGTCCTCCTCGCTCGGGCGCAAGGGGGAGGCGATCCGCTGCCACAGCGCCGCCTGGAGGTGCCAGTGCCCGGAACCGGCGGTCATCGCCCGCCCCTGCCGCCGCGGGCGCGCCGCTTCCAGAACCCGCGGCGTCCGAGGCTCAGGCGCTTGAACTGTTCATTGAGCGTCGCGGCGAACCAGCGCTTGGCGTGCATCTGGGCCGGCGTGTAGTAGTCCGGCCGCCGCAGCAGCGTCGGCATCGTGTTGATCTCCCATACCTCGACGCGGTCGCCGCGCACGCCGTAGTCGATCCGGCCATAGTCGATCGCCGCAACGGCGAAGGCGCGCTCCACCGCTTCCCGATGGGGATTGGCAAGCTGGAACTCCGCTTCCTCGACGATCGATTCGAGCGTCGGCGGGAGCAGGGAAGCCGCCTTGGTCTCCCACTCCGTGCTGTGGAAGACGTGGTGCGCGATGATCGCGTGGCCGACCTTCACCGCCGAGTATTTCCGGTAGAGCCCGCCCGAAGCCGTGTCGACGAATTCGACGACCAGCAGGGCCTCCCGCCCGATTCCCGCTGCGACGGCCCCGGCGATGGCCCGGTCGAGTGCCGGACGGTCGTGGAGGAGAGGGGAACGCGCGCCGCTGTGATCGGCGGCGCGGCGGAGGAACACGGGGTAGCGCAGGGTGGCATCGAGCTCGTCGACGGCGAAGACGTTGAAGCTGTTGTGGCCGCCGTCGTGGAGGCGGCGCAGAAGCTCGCGCCGGCCGAGCGCGGTGCCGGGGCGGTTGAGGAGCGTCAATCCCTCCCTGTCCGCGAGTTCCGACCAGATCGCCTTGGCCGCGGCCAGCGCGTCCCCGTGCATGGTGTCGACGTCGCAGAAGATGGCGGCACCCTCGCGCAACACGTCGAGGTCTGCGTCGTCGTAGCGGCCGATGCGCACGAGCGGAGTGACGGACCTGCCCCAATGGTCGAAGTAGCGCTTCAGGTTTGCACGGGCACCGTCACTGGCGACGAGGAATTGGAGCATGAGCGTGGCGACAGCCAGGATTGCCGGTCGTCTCGCCCGCCAGCCACCCGCACAATATCGTTGGTCGGAAGCCCGGACGCGGAGTAAAGGAGCGACGATGCGCGTGACAGAGGGTACCGAACGACATCATGGCGAGCAAGGAAAAGGCCCCGCTTCCCGACTTCGCCGAAAGGCTGCCTTTCATCCTCGATGTCTACGGCCGCGTGATGTCCGGCATCCTGCTGCTGATGGGCCTCTTTCACTGGGCAGTGATCCTGGGCGTCGTCGAAGGGCAGGGCGGCATGTTCGAGGACATGACCGCGGGCTGGAAGATGGCGACCATCACGCTTGCGGTCGTCGACCTGGTGGCCGCCGTCGGGCTCTGGCAGCGCGTCGCCTGGGGAAACGTTCTGTGGTTCGCCGCCGCCCTGTTCGAAGTCGCGATCCACACGGTGTTCGCGGGCGCCTTCGGGGCCGACTATGTCGTCGTCGCCTTCCACGTGGCCAGCGTCGCCGGGTTCGTGGCGCTCACCGTGATCGCACGCCGCGCCCTGCGGTGACACGTGGATCGGCCTTGGGAATCGGGTAACCATCCAAGTCGATCCTCGCCGGTAAGCCCGCGTTAATCCTGAGACTTAAGCGGTTTTTCAGCGGCCTATCCTAGGCTCTCCCCATACGACAGGCGGGAGCATACCCGCCGATCAGAACAGCGAGGGGCGAGCATGATGAATGTGAAACGGGCGATCGAGGCCGTTCCCGTTGCGGTCCAGGACCCAGGGGTCAAGCCGCTCTATCTGGAAGCCCTGACGCTCGTCGAGAGACTCCACCGCAGGCTGCTCGACGTGATCAAGGACGAGTTCGACCGGGCGGGCCGGTCCGACGTCAATGCCGTGCAGGCGCTCCTCCTCTTCAACATCGGCGAGTCCGAACTGACCGCGGGCGAACTCCGCACGCGGGGCTACTATCTCGGCTCCAACGTCTCCTACAATCTCAAGAAGCTGGTCGAGATGGGCTACATCCATCACCAGCGCTCGCGCATGGACCGGCGTTCCGTGCGGGTCAGCCTCAGCGAGAAGGGCCACGAGGTCGCCCGCATCGTGAACGGGCTCTACGACCGGCACATCCGCTCGATCGAGCAGGTTGGCGGCATCGGCACGGGCGAATTCAAGGAGCTCAACCGCTCGCTGCAGCGCCTCGAGCGCTTCTGGACGGACCAGATCCTCTATCGGCTCTGAGTTCCCCGGGCCGGGAGCAGGGCCCCGGTCGCGTTGCCGGGCCTCCCGCTTCAGCGGCGCCGTCGCGGTGCCGCGCCTTGCCGGCGGTGGTCGGATGCTACAGGCCGAGCCGCGAGAAATCGCAGTCCTCGTAGTAGCTGGCGAGGTGCCGAATCCGCTCCTTGACGGCCGCGGGCAACCGCTCGCCACGGCCGGCGACGCCTACGTTGCGCGGTACGCGCGCCTGCGCCGCTTCGACTGCGGCGTCCAGGGATTCGTCGCTGAGCGGCAGCCCGACATGCTCGGCCACGCCCCTGAGCACCGCCTTCGGATTGGCGAGCAGATCCTCGTAGGTGAGGAACTTCACGTCTCCTGCATTGAACCAGTTCAGGTAGAAATTGAGGTACCAGGGGATGATCATGTCGGCGATGAACGCATAGAGCCGGTCTTCGGGCCATGCCCTCATTGCCGTGGTGACATACGCCATCGGGATCTCCACCGGCCGGTTGCAGAGGTGATCCTTCATGCTGACCACCACATCGAAGAGGTTGCGCACCAGGACGACCGGAACGATGCCGTGATTGCGGATTATGGAAGCCGTCGGAGCCGAGTGTCGCAAGTGCATCTGCGCGACGAAGCCAAGGGGCCGCGGCATGTCGGGCAGCGTGCCGTGGTCCCGCATCTGCCGCAGAAGCTTCGTCTTGAGGATCTCCTGCTTCAGGCGCTCGAGGCAGATCTCCTGCTCCCGCCGTTCGTAGCCGGCAACCGGGAACCCGTGGCGCATTCCCGGTATCTCCGCAATGAGCTGGGTGAGAAAGGTGGAGCCGCTCTTGGGCATGCAGGCGACGATGATGCGGCATTCGCGACGTTCGCCGCGCGGCACGCTCCCGTCGTTGCTCATCGGAGGTCTCCTCACGAGTTGGGTGTGCCTTCCAGCGCCTGCTGCAGCCTGACCGGCGTGAGGGTGCCAGTTCGGGTCGACTTCATCGTCCTGTCCCGTCCCCTGGTGATCGGGCGCTACTTCGCCTGAGATCGAACGCAGTCGCAAGCTCGCGGAGAACGGCGAGGCGACAATCGACACCGCGAGCTCCGCCGGGCCTTCGTCGGGAGAAAAAATTGAGCGGCGACCCTGTCAAATTTGACGAAAATCAAAGTGGATTTTTCCGCTCAGCACCATACCCTTGGCGCCTGGGCGGTTGACAGGCCCGCGGCGGGAGCAAGGGGAGCGCGATGAAGGCGAAACGGGCAGTCGAGGCGGTGCCGATGCCGACGGCGGCTTCGGACATCAAGCCCCTCTACCTCGAGGCGCTTACCCTCGTCGAAAGGCTGCACCGGCGGCTGCTCGACGTGATCAAGGACGAATTCGACCGTTCCGAACGTTCCGACGTCAATGCCGTGCAGGCGCTCCTGCTCTTCAACATCGGGGACTCGGAACTGACGCCGGGTGAACTGCGGACCCGCGGCTACTACCTCGGCTCCAACGTTTCCTACAACCTCAAGAAGCTGCTCGAGACCGGCTACATCCACCACCAGCGCTCGCGCCTCGACCGCCGCTCGGTTCGGATCAGCCTCACGGAGAAGGGGCATGAGGTCGCAAGGATCGTCGACGCCCTCTATGACGGTCACGTTCTCGCGATCGACAAGGCCGGTACGATCACCCCGAGCGAGTTCCGGGAACTGAACCGTTCGCTGCAATGGCTCGAGCGCTTCTGGTCGGATCAGATCGTCTATCGGCCCTGAACCCGGCGCCGCCGCGGGGCCCCCGGGGGGGCGTCCCGCCGTGGCGCGGGCGCCACAGCGGTGCGGAGATGCCGCGGACCCGATGCCGCGAGTCACGAAAGCGCCATATTAACCGACAGAAAAGGATACGAGGGCGAGACTGGCGCAGGCTGGATTCTGCGGCGGTGTCGCGAGAGAGGGGTGGACCGGACGTTCCGGTTCATATCAGCGCCAGCCGTGATGCCTGCCGCCGACCAACAACGCTGATTGTGGGATGCTTGAAAACATGAACGCTGTTAGGACCGCCATCCTGTCGTTCGTTGTGCCTGCCCTGGTCGGGGTGACCGCCGCGGCCGCTCAGGATCCCATCCAGCAGATACTGCAGCAGCGGCAGTCCGAATGGTCGGACGGATTCGATGCCGTCGCGAGCACGGCGCCGGCCATCCGTGGCGACATCCCGACGCTGTCCCGGGACATCGTGGGCGCCGTGGAACACGCCATCATGCAGTATTCCGACATCGTCGCCAGGGGCGGGTGGCCGATGGTGCCGCCCGAGCAGAGGCTCAGGGTAGGATCGCGCGGGCCGGCGGTCGCCGCGCTCCGCCAGCGCCTCATCATCTCCGGCGACCTCGACGCCCAGATGGGCGTGAACGATGCCTTCGACACCTACGTGGACGCGGCCGTGAAGCGCTTCCAGGCCCGCCACGGCATTCCCGTCGACGGCGTGATCGGCGAGTCGACCTTCGCGGCGCTCAATGTGCCGGCGGCGGTGCGCCTCAACCAGCTTTCGACCAACCTCACCCGCCTCAAGATGCACACCGACAAGCTGGCGGACCGGTTCATCATGGTGAACATCCCGGCGGCCCAGGTCGAGGCGGTCGACCACGGCGTCGTCGAGTCGCGCCACACCGCCATCGTCGGCAAGGTCGACCGGCCGTCCCCGCTGGTGAACAGCCGCATCACCGACATCAACTTCAATCCGTTCTGGACGGTGCCCGCGAGCATCATCCGGAAGGACCTCATCCCGCAGATGCAGAAGAATCCGAACTACGTGACGGATTACAAGATCCGCATCTACGATCCGAAGGGGAACGAGCTCAATCCCGCGAACATCGACTGGAACAGCGACGAAGCGACCCGCTACATGTTCCGGCAGGATCCGGGCGACTTCAATTCGATGGGGAACGTCAAGATCAACTTCCCCAGCCCGGACGGCGTCTACATGCACGACACGCCCGGCAAGCTGATGTTCAACAACGAATTCCGCTTCGAGTCCTCGGGCTGCGTCCGCATCCAGGGCGTCCGCGACCTCGTGAAGTGGATCCTTCGCGACACGCCCGAATGGGACTCCGCCACCATCGACCAGATGTTCGTCAACGGCCAGCGCGTCGATGCCCGGGTGGCCAAGCCGGTACAGCTCTACTGGGTCTACGTCACCGCCTGGGCCAACGTCGACGGCGTCGTCCACTTCCGGAACGACATCTACGGCCTCGACGGCCTCGACCTCTACGCCCAGCAGGTCGGCACGCAGCTCTGACCTGTCGGACTGACCGCAGACGGCCGCGGGGGTCCCGCGGCCGGT
>JAEZEN010000322.1 GCA_023433185.1 Pseudomonadota bacterium
TCCGCTCCGTGCCGCGGCGGAAGGCTGGACGCCGTTCGAGATCGGCGTCATCGGCTCGGCCTATTTCGTCGGCTTCGTCGTGGGCTGCGCCGGCTCGCCGGCCGTCATCGTCCGCGCCGGCCATATCCGCGCCTTCGCTGCTCTGGTCTCGCTGTGCGCGGCGGTGAGCCTCCTCCAGGGCATGGTGGTCGCGGTCGCGCCGTGGGTCTTCTTCCGCTTCGTGATCGGCGTGGTCTTCGCGGGGCTCTACATGATCGTCGAGAGCTGGCTCAACGACCGCGCGACCAACGAGAACCGCGGCACGATCATGTCGGTCTATATCGCCGTCAATTTCGGGGCGATCACCGTCGGCCAGCTCATGGTCACGCTTGCCGCGCCGACGGCGTTCACGCTGTTCGCGCTCGCCTCGATAACCGCCTCGCTCGCGGTGATCCCGGTGGCGCTGACCAAGTCGGCCCAGCCGGCGCCGATGCCGGTCGCCCGGATCAACCCGAGGGCCCTGTGGCAGGCCTCGCCGGTCGGTTTCGTCGGGGTCACGGCGGTCGGCGTCGCCCATGGTGCGTTCTGGTCGCTCGCCGCAGTCTACGCGATCGGCGAGGGGCTCGCCGTCGACCAGGTGGCGATCTTCACCGGCCTCGCCACGGTCGCCGGTGCGCTCGCGCAATGGCCCGCGGGACGCGTGTCGGATCGCGTCGACCGGCGCATCGTGCTCGTCGGCCTGCTGGCGCTCGCGGCCTGCGTCAGCCTCGCCCTCGCCTTCCTGCCCATCGCCGGCGGCATCTGGATACCGCTCGCGGTGCTCTTTGGCGCCTTCGCCTTCCCGACCTATTCGGTCGCCGCCGCCCACGCCTACGATCACGCGCCGCGGACCGGCTACGTGGCGACGGCAGCCGGCCTCCTGCTCGCCAACGGGGCCGGCGCGGTGATCGGGCCGCTGCTCGCCGCGGTCCTGATGGAATCGACCTCGACGGCGATGCTCTTTCTCTTCATCGCCGCCGTGCAATGTGCGCTGGGCCTCTTCGCCCTCGCGCGGATCCGCTCGCGGCCGCCCCCGGTCGAGGCGGAGAAGACCGAGTTCGACCTCGCCGCGACTTCGGCCGTCGGTGCGGTGATCTCGCCCGAGCCGCTCGACCCGGAGGACGACCTGGTGCTGGTACCCGATGCCGCAATGCCCGGGACGCTGGCGCCGGCCGAGCCGGCGGAGGAACACCGTCCCGGCGGCGCGGCCCCGTGACGCGATGACGGTCGAGGGCAGACCCTGCTAGAACGGACGGCATGAGGCGGAACTCGCTGCTCGCCAGGCTGAGGGGAGAGGACGGTCGCTCGCTCGCGCGGGCGCTCGTCGTGCTGGTCCTCGTCAGCCTCTTCGCCGGCGGCCTCAACGCCGGCGCGGCGGTCGCCGACGGGCGGACGGTGCTTTGCGCCGCGATCGCCTCCGACAATGCCGGCGCCCCCGCCGACGTCCACCTCTTGGCCGATTGCTGCCTCGCCGGCGTCATGCCGCTCGGCACGGCGCTCGCCACCCTGCCGCCCGAGCCCGGCGCGCCGGACCCGGTCGCCGCGTCCCTGCCCGGGCGCGATGCCGGGATGTCGGCCGCCGTCCCGCATTTCGGCCGCGCCGCAGCGCGCGGCCCGCCGCTCTCCGCCTGAACGCCCAGGACGTTTTCGGTTCAGTGCGGCCCGCATCGACGGGCCATGCCTCAGGAGAGCATTCCCATGCGCATCGCGCTCATCGCCGCCGCCGCGGCCACGCTTCTGTCCGCCACTTTCGCCGCCGCCGACCCCCTGAAGCTGGGCGAGCTGGAGCTCGACGGCCTGTGGACGCGGGCGACGCCGCCACGCGCCGTCGCCGCCGGCGGCTTCGTGACGATCACCAACACCGGCAGCACGCCCGACACCCTCGTCGGCGTGGCTTCGCCGGTGGCCGCCATCGGCGAACTTCACGACATGACGGTCGAGGACGGCATCATGATCATGCGCCCGGTCGAGGGCGGCATCGTGATTCCGCCCGGCGCGCGTGTGGACCTCGAGCCCGGCGGACACCATATCATGCTCATCGACCTGAAGGCGCCGCTGGTGCGGGGCAAGGATGTGCCCGTCACCCTCACCTTCGAACGGGCCGGTAGCATCGAAGCGATGTTCCACGTCGCGCCGATCGGTGCGCCCGGCCCCGAAGGCCACGGCGCGGGTCATGGACACAACTGCACGGGACACGGCGAATGAACGGCATCCGCATCGTCCGCTACGCCCTGTGGGCGGCGGTTCTCGTCCTGCTCGTCGCGGTCGGTGCCGTCTACTATCTCCGCGAAACCGGAGATGCACCCCTCACCGCAAGCGCCATCCGGGGCGGGCCCTTCAGTCTCGTCGACCAGCACGGCAACGCGGTCACGGAGGCATCGCTTAAGGGCCATCCGTCGGCGATGTTCTTCGGCTACACGTTCTGCCCCGACATCTGCCCGACGACGCTCTACGAGATGACGCAGTTGATGACCGAGCTCGGGCCCGACGCCGACCGGCTGAAGGTCTACTTCGTCAGCGTCGACCCCGAGCGCGACACCCAGGAGGTCATGGCGGAATACATGTCGGCCTTCGACGAGCGCTTCACCGGCCTCACCGGCAGCCGCGCCGAGATCGACCGCATCCTCGAAGGCTACCGGGTCTATGCCCGCAAGGTCGAGCGCGAGGACGGGCCGTACCTGGTCGACCACACCGCCGCGGTCTACCTGCTTGACCGCGAGGGGGCGCTGACCGGGACGCTCGACTACCACGAGTCCACCGAGACCGCGGTGTCGAAGCTGAGGCGGCTGCTGGCGTCGGGTTGATTCCGGCCCGGCTCCACGCCCGGGGCGGGCTCCGCGCCCGCCCCGCCGTGCGAGAGCGGCCTATTCCCGGTCGGGTCCGACCGGCGCCGGATGGCGGCCGGCGCTCTGGCGCGCCACCATCCAGCCCGGATACTCCGACGGCAGCGCACTCACCGCGTCCAGCGTCGCGATCTCCTCGGCACTGAGGGAGAGCGCGGTGGCCGCGATGTTGTCGTCGAGCTGGTCGAGCCGCTTGGCGCCGACGATGACGCTCGTCACCCAGGGCCTGGCGAGCAGCCAGGCGAGCGCGACGCGCGCCACCGACACGCCCCTGGCGTCGCCGATCTC
>JAEZEN010000323.1 GCA_023433185.1 Pseudomonadota bacterium
GCCAGGAGGTCGCCGGTGCCGTGGGGCGCGCGCGGCACCGCCCGATGGACGACGCGCTCGACCCGGTCGGGCGTGACCAGGAGGTTCGCCGTCTCGCCGGGATCGGCGAAGGCCGACGTCACGACCACCTCCGGCCGTCCGAGGGACCGCGCCGCCGCGACGAGGGCGGCATTGTCCAGGAGCGCGGCGGGATCGGCGCCGGCGAGGAAGGCGAGTTCGAAGCGGTTGGGCGTGACGATGTCGGCCGTCCGTGCGAGGGCGCGCACGGCCTCGCGCACCGGCTCGCTCACGTAGAACCGGCCGGAATCGCCGACGACCGGATCGCAGAGCACGAGCGGCCGGGACGGCCCCGCGCGGAGCCGCGCGACGAGCCGCTCCGTCGCCGCGACCTGCGCCGCATCCCCGAAATAGCCGGTGAGGCAGCCTGCGGCGGGCTCCGCCCGGGCCGATAGGTCCGCGAGAAGGCCGGGATCGACCACGATCCGCGTGCCGGAGCCGAGGCCCGGATGCCACGGCAGCAGCACCGTGGGGGCGAACGTGACCGCGAAGCCGAGCCTTTCCAGAACGAAGGCGCTCGCCCGGCCGCCGACGCTGCCGCGCGCTACCAGGCTGTTGACGACGACGGCGGAGATGGCAACGGACATGGGGCACGGCCAGGGCGACGACAGGGCGGCGGACACGGGGACCGCGGGGCTGGCCTCCCATACTCCAACGTCGAAATCCGCGCCACACAGGCAAAATTCGCGCTTGTGGAGTCGGCACGGGCGGCTAGTGTGCGCCGGTCGAATTTGGGGGAGACTGGGCCACGATGGCGGCACTGCCGCGACCGCGCCGAAGCGCGCTCTACATTCCGGGATCGAACGCGCGCGCCCTCGACAAGGGACGTTCGGTCGCCGCCGACGTGCTGATCCTCGATCTCGAGGATGCCGTTTCGGTCGAGGCGAAGGAAATGGCGCGGGCCGCGGTCGCCGCCGCCGTCGGCGTGCATGCCTACGGCAAGCGCGAGGTGGTCGTCCGGGTCAACGGCCTCGAGACGCCGTGGATCGCCCGCGACATCGCCGCGGTGGTCGCCGCCCAGCCCGACGCCGTGCTCATCCCCAAGATCTCGAAGCCCGAGGATGTCCGCCGGGCGAGGGCCGCGCTTCATGCCGCGCAGGCGCCGGAGGGCGTCGCGCTGTGGGCGATGATCGAGACCCCGCTCGCCGTCCTCAATGTCGGGGCGATCGCCGCCACCGCCACCTCGAACTCCGGCGTGCCGCTCGACGCCCTGGTGATCGGCAGCAACGACCTGATGATGGAGACCGGCATGCGGGCGATCCCGGGGCGGGCGCCGCTCGCGCCGGTGCTCACCCAGTGCGTGCTCGCCGCCCGCGCCCATGGCATCGCCGTGCTCGACGGCACGTTCAACGAGCTCAACAACTGGGACGGGTTCCGCGCGGAGTGCCAGCAGGGCCGGGACTTCGGCTTCGACGGCAAGACGCTCATCCATCCCCGCCAGGTGCAGATCGCCAACGAGGTGTTCTCGCCGACGACAGACGAGGTGGTCTGGGCCGAGAAGGTGCTCGCGGCCTTCGCCCGGCCGGAGAACGCCACCCGCGGCGTGATCTCGGTCGACGGCCGGATGGTCGAGCGCCTGCACGAGCGGACGGCGCTCCGGGTCATCGAGACGGCGACCGCGATCCTTCCCGACGACTGAGGCGGCGCGCTACGCCGCCTTCGCAAATCCCGCCAGTTGCGCCGCCATCGCCTTGCCGAATGCCGGGCGCGCTTCGCAGCGCTCCTTGTACGCCAGGATCGCGGGATGGGCATCGAGGAGCCCGGACCCGCTGGCGATCCGCAGCACGTCGGACATCATGAGGTCGCCGACCGTGAACCGCCCTTCGAGATAGGGCCTGTCGCCGAGGGCGGCCTGCAGCATCGCGATGCGATCGCGGGCGAAAGCCTCGACGGCCGGGCGGCGTTCCTTCGCCCAGGCCTCCTCCGCGTGGAAGAAGTCGATGGCGGCGAGCTGCTGGACGGCTGTCTCGACCGAGTTCAGGGCGGCGAAGACCCAGCCGACCGCGCGCGCCCGCCCGGCGGGGTCGCGCGGCAGGAGCCCCTCGCTCCGCTCCGCGATGTGGAGCACGATGGCGCCGCTCTCGAACAGCGTCAGCCCGTCCTCCTCGACGGCGGGCGCCTGCCCGAAGGGCTGGCGCGCCAGATGCTCCCGCGAGCGTTGCTCCGGGCCGAGCGCCACGGTCCGGACCCGGTAGGGGATGCCCGCCTCCTCGAGGGCCCAGCGGACACGGAAGGCCCGCATGAGCGGCGCGGCGAAGTCGGGCACCCACTCATATGTCGTCAGCGTGATCACGCGGGCGATCCTTCCCGTTCGGCCACCGCGATGTTCTCGACATAGGCCTGCTGCCGGTTGAACAGAGAACTCCAGCCGCCGGCATGACTGTCGCGGGTCTCGACGCTCGAGAACGGCGCCTGATGGAAGGTCTGGACGGTCTTCCCGTCCCTCTCGGCGAGCGTCACCGTGACGAGCGTGTCGCGGTCCAGCCCCTGGCCCCCGTCCCACCGGAAGGTGAACACGATCCGGCGGCCGGGCTCGATGTCGCGGATGACGCCGCCGAACCGGGTCAGGCCGTATTGCTTCGAGGCCATGGCGCCGCGCCAGGCCCGGCCCGGCACCAGCGCCCAGTCGAGCTCGGTCATCGTGAATTCCTCGGGGCCCCACCAGCGCATCACG
The DNA here is from genome assembly GCA_023433185.1 of Pseudomonadota bacterium. Next base: position 2,732 of record JAEZEN010000323.1, read on the forward strand.
TGGTCGCGATCCTCCCAGAGCCGGAACACGAGGGCGGGCGGCGCATCGAAGGTGCGCTCGATCAGCAGTTCGTGGTCGTCGATGGTGGCGGTGGTCATTGCTTCTTCTCCTTCTTCCCTTCAGGCGGCGGCTTGATCTCCGCCAGGTAGGCATCCATGCGATCGAAACTCCCCTCCCAGAATTTCCGGTACCCGCCGAGCCAGTCGTCGAGCGCCTGCAGCGGCGCCGCCTCCAGCCGGCACGGGCGCCACTGCGCCGCCCGGCCGCGGGAGATCAGGCCGGCGCCGGCCAGCACCTTGAGATGCCGGGAGATCGACGGCAGCGACATGGCGAAGGGCGCGGCGATCTCGTTGACCGTCGCCGGCCCCTCGCCGAGACGGGCGAGGATCGCCCGCCGGGTCGGGTCCGCCAGGGCGGAGAGGGTCAGGCTGAGAGGATCGGCTGCGTGGGGCATATTTAGCGAACTCGCTAATTACGGTATCTGCTAAATACAGACCGATCCTGCTCCCGTCAAGCGGGATTTCGGCCTGGGCCGCCCATCGTCCCACCCGCCGTACCCCTCGTGGCACCCGCCGCACCCCCTCATCCTGAGGTGCTTCGTGAAGCGAAGCCTCGAAGCACGCACAGAAAACGCAGCCAACTTATCCCCGCTCCCCAACCACGCCGTATCCTCCGCGCTATCCCGGCTCACGGGGGGCGCCGTCCGGAGGCGGTCCATCGGTGGAGCGGGGAGCGGCGCTTCACGTCGGCTTCGCAGGCCGGGGGGGGAAGCCCGGGCGAGGACCGCCGTCACTCCAGACGGCCGCCTTGAAGGCTTAAACCGGCCC
>JAEZEN010000332.1 GCA_023433185.1 Pseudomonadota bacterium
CTGCATTTCGTTCCGGTGGACGCCAAGTCCGACGCCGGGTGGGACGATCTCGCCGCCGTCCTCAAGGCGGGCGAGAACCGCGTCCGCGCCTTCTACCTCGCCGTCGATCCCGCGCTTTTCGGCGTCATCTCGGCGCAGATCGGCGCCAAGGGGCTGGTCACGCCGAAAACCCGGGTGATCATCGAGAAGCCGATCGGCCACGATCTCGCTTCGGCGCGGGAGGTGAACGACGCCGTCGGCTGCGTCTTCGAAGAGAGCCAGATCTACCGGATCGCCCACTATCTCGGCAAGGAGACGGTCCAGAACCTGATGGCGCTGCGCTTCGCCAATGCGCTCTTCGAACCGCTGTGGAACGCCGACCATATCGACCACGTCCAGATCACCGTCGCCGAGACCCTCGGCGTCGAGGGCCGGGGGGCCTACTACGACAATTCCGGCGCACTCCGCGACATCGTCCAGAACCACATCATCCAGCTCCTCTGCCTCGTGGCAATGGAGCCGCCGGCGCACATGGACGCCGACTCGGTGCGCGACGAGAAGCTCAAGGTGATCCGCGCCCTGCTGCCGATCGACCAGCAGAATGCCGGCTCCGTCACCGTGCGCGGCCAGTACCGGGCGGGCAACATCGGCGGCTCGTCGGTGCCCTCCTACCTCAGCGAGATCGAGGACGGCGAAAGCACCACGGAGACCTTCGTTGCCATCAAGGCGGGCGTCGGCAACTGGCGCTGGGCGGGCGTCCCTTTCTATCTCCGCACCGGCAAGCGCCTCGCGGCCCGTGTCTCCGAGATCGTGGTCGCCTTCAAGCGCATCCCGCATTCGATCTTCGACGGTTCCGCCGGCGAGGTGAGCAACAACCAGCTCGTCATCCGCCTCCAGCCCGACGAGGGCGTGAAGCTGTGGCTGATGATCAAGGATCCCGGGCCGGGCGGCATGCGGCTGGTCTACGTGCCGCTCGACATGAGCTTCGCGCAGGCCTTCAAGGTGCGGAGCCCCGACGCCTATGAGCGGCTGATCCTCGACGTCATCCGCGGCAACCAGACCCTCTTCATGCGCCGCGACGAGGTCGAGGCGGCCTGGCAGTGGATCGACCCGATCCTCGAGGCCTGGGGCAGCACGTCGGAGCAGCCGAAGCCCTATGCGGCCGGCACCTGGGGACCTTCGGCGTCGTTCTCGCTGCTCGGCGACCGAACCTGGCACGACCTCGTCGAATAGCGATCCCGGTCAGCGCCGGGACACGAAGCGCAGCAGCAGCCACGGCAGCGCGCGGCCGAGCGCCAGCGCCAGCAGGGCGAGGGCGGCGAGCAGCATCGCCACGTCGGCGCGGGTGCCGGGGTCGTAGCCGCCGAGATCGAGGAACGCGACGGCGAGCGCGGCCAGCACCAGCGCCGCCGCGAGCACCCGCGACAGCATCGGCACGCCAAGGGCGATGAACCGGGCGAGCCGGGCCGCAGTGCTCTCCGGTACCTCCGGCAAGGGCCCCTCCATCGCGAATCCTCGTGATGAATAGTTAACCCTGGCCGCGATTGGCGGAAAGTGTTCCCTCCCAGCGAAGAGTGACGCTTCCCGCGTTCCCTCCCCGTTTCGCGGTCCCTTACAACACCGTGCCGGCCCGGAACCGGGATTTCTTCCAATAGTCGCCGTCCCGGAACCTGAAATAAGGTCGCCGCGCCACGCCGCTTGAAGACCGGGATTGCGTCCAGATGCCGTTCGAAGTCAGCACGGAAGCCGAACTTGCCGAAGCGATACGGGATGCTTCCCACGGCAGCACGATCATCTTCACCGCCGACATCGTGCTGACCGCCGACCTGCCGGCGATCCAGGCAGGTATCACCATCGACGGCGGCGGATTCACGCTCTACGGCACGGACCCGAATGTCGTCGACGCGCCTTCGTTCCGAGGCCTGTTCGTCTATTCCTCCGGCGATGACGGCGTCACCATCCAGGACCTGACCATCAGCGGCGCCGTCGCCCAGGGCGGCGATGCCATACGTGGCGGCGGCGGCGGCGCGGGAATGGGCGGCGCGCTGTTCGTCGCGGACGGTGCCACCGTGACGGTGATCGACGTGGCCATCGTCGACGGCGCAGCGAAGGGCGGCAACAATGTCACTGCCGGACCCGGCGCCGGCGGCGGCGGCGGCTTGGGCGGCGCCGGCAATGGTGGCGGCGGCGGCCTGGGCAGTGGAGCCACTGGTGGCGGTTCTGCCAACGACGGGGCGGCCGGCATCGTCGTCGGCGCCGATTCCGGCGGCGATGGCGAGGGCGGTGCAGGCGGACCGGGAGGCGGCGGTGGCGGGGGTGCCGCAGGCGGATCGAGTTCCTCAGGCGGCGGCGGGGTCGGTGGCGGTGACAGCGCCACCGGCGTTGGAGGCGCCGGGGGCTTTGGCGGCGGCGGTGGCGGTGCCAGCGGCACCGACAGTATCGGCGGCAATGGCGGTTTTGGCGGGGGCGGCGGAAGCGGCAGCAGCCAAGGCGGCAACGGCGGCTATGGTGGCGGCGGTGGACGCAGCGGCGTAGGCGCAACCCCCGGAGCCGGCGGATTCGGCTCCGGCGACGGGGCGGCGGCTGGTGCTCTCGGCACCGGCGGCGGCGGCGCCGGCATGGGCGGCGGCGTATTCGTCATGGACGGCGGCACGCTGGTCATCGCCGGCGGCTTCTCCGTCTCGGGCAACACGGTCGAGGGCGGCCTCGGCGCAAACAACGGCCAGGCCTTCGCCAGTGGCATCTACCTCCAGGGCGGGGCGGACAGCCTCAACACGCTGACCTTCGATCCGGACGCCGGCGAGACGCAGACGATCGCTGACGACATCTTCGACGAACAAGGCATCCTCCATGCCACCGGCTATGTCCCGCCGGCCGGCTTCGAGGCCGGCGCGTGGGACATCTTCAAGACCGGTGCCGGCACCCTGGTCCTCACGGGCACCACCGCCATCGGCGGCATGGTCGAGATCTGCGGCTGCGACCCGGCCAATACACTCAGGATCGACGGCGGCGCGGTGACCGCCCTGTTCGGCACCAGCGTCGACGGCGGCACGCTCGACCTTATCAACGGAGGCACGCTCGACGCCGACCTGCTCATGGTGGCCGGCACCATGAAGCTCGATGGTGCGGACACCCGCGCCACCTCCGCCGACCTCTCGCTATTCTCCCTCGATTCCAGCGCGGCGCTCCTGATCACCGGCGGCGCGCGCCTGGAACAGGCCGGAGATGCAATCGTCGACGCCAGCGGTGCCGCGATCAACGCGGCGGTCTCCGGCACGGATTCGGCCTGGGACGTTGCCGGCACCCTCTCGCTCGGCGTGGACAGCGACTTCCAGGTCGAAGCCCGGGTCTCGGCTGGCCACGCTCAGCGCCGACAAGATCGTGGTGGGCGAGAAGGCTTTCCTCGTCCTCGGCACGGGCGCCCTCGCCGGCACGATCATCGCGAACACCATCGAGAACGACGGCAGGTTCGTCGCCAACTTCACCGATACGGCGACGGTCGGCGCCGACATCTCGGGCAGTGGACAGCTGACCAAGTCCTCCACCGGCACTCTCGTCCTCACCGGCACCGGCACCTATACCGGCGCCACCACCGTCAGCCGCGGTGTCCTTCAGGTCGACGGAACGATCTTCTCGGCGACAACAGTAAGTGACGGCGGCACGCTCGGGGGCACCGGAACCGTCGGCACGGTCACCGTCGATGCCGGTGGGAGGATCGCGGCGGGCAACAGCGCCGGCATCCTCAAGACCGGCAGCGTGACGCTGGTCACCGGCGCGTTCTTCGAGGCGGAACTCGGTGGGACCAAGCCCGGTACCGGCGGCTACGATCAGATAAGTGTCAACGGCAAGGTCGTCCTGGGCGGCGCCACCCTCGAGGTTTCGCTCCTCGACACGTTCGTCCCCAAGGCCGGCAACACCTTCACCATCATCGACAATGACGGCGTCGACGCGGTCGTGGGCACCTTCGCCGGGCTTTCCGAGGGCGCGACGTTCGCCGTCGGCGGCGCCACGTTCTCGATCACCTATGTCGGCGGTGACGGCAACGACGTGGTGCTGAACGTGCAGGGCGCGGGCCCCGCCGGCGTCACGATCGCCGGCACCGGCGGTCGGGATGTCGTCGATGCTTCCCGCCCCGTGCCGGGCCAGCCGCTGCCGCCCGGATTCGCCGATGTGATCCACGGCCATGGCGGCAAGGACCGGCTCTCGGGTCTCGGCGTCAACGACACGATCTATGGCGGCCAGGGCGGCGACCTCATCCGTGGCAATGCCGGCGACGATGTCCTCTACGGCAAGCGCGGCAAGGACACGCTGTGGGGCGGCGCCGGCAACGACACGCTGAAGGGCGGCAAGGGCGGCGACATCCTCCATGGCGGCGCGGGCGACGATGTCCTCATCGGCGGCAGGGGAAAGAACATCCTCTACGGCGGCGAGGGCAGCGACACCTTCGTCTTCCGCAACGCCCAGGCGAGCGACAAGATCAAGGATTTCGGAGACGGCGACATAATCGCGCTCGCCAAGTCGGCGTTCTCGGGGATCGGCCCCAAAGGCACCCTCGAGGCGAAGCATTTCCACGTCGGTGCCGAGGCCGAAACCAAGGCACAGCACATCCTCTACGACGACAAGTCGGGCTGGCTCCTCTATGCCCAGAAGGGCTCGCAGACCGCCAACCCGCACAAGCTGGTCAAGATCGGCAAGGGCCTGAGCGACTTCGACCACACCGACATCCTCGTGATCTGAAGCGGCCGCCCCGGTGGCGCCAAGCTCTGGCGCCGCCCCTACGGCCGGAGTAGAACGCCGGCCATGACCGTCATTGCCGAACCTCTATCCGTCTCGCGTGGCGCGTGGGGCACGGAGATCCGTGCCACGCTTGCCCTCGCCTTGCCCCTGGTCCTCCTCAACCTGTCCAACGTCGCGCTGGGCACGACCGACGTGGTCATGATGGGCTGGATCGGGCCGGAGGCGCTGGCCGCGGGGGCGCTCGCCAACAATCTCAACTTCGCGTTCCTGATCTTCGGCATCGGCCTGGTCACGGCGACCTCGCCGCTCATCGCCATCGAACTCGGCCGGAAGCGGCACTCGGTGCGCGACGTCCGGCGGAGCGTGCGCCAGGGCCTGCGGGTGGCGATCACCATCGCGCTGCCGATCTGGGCGATCCTGTGGAACGGCGAGCGGATCATGCTCTTCCTCGGGCAGGAGGCGCATCTCGCCAGCGAGGCGGCGCGCTATATCCGTACGCTGCAATGGGGAATCCTGCCGTTCCTCGCCTTCGTGGTGCTGCGCAACTTCGTCTCGGCGCTGCAACGGCCGATGGTGGCCCTGTGGGTCGGCGTCGCGGCGATCCCGGTCAACGGTGCGCTCAACTACTGGCTGATGTTCGGCGGGCTCGGCGTCGCGCCTCTCGGCCTGATGGGCGCGGGCATCGGCACGACGGCCACCAATCTCCTGACTTTCCTGGCGCTCGCGGCCATCATCACGCTGCACCGCCGCTTCCGCCGCTATTTCCTGTTCGGCCGGTTCTGGCGTCCGGACTGGCGGCGCTATGCCGAAGTCTGGCGCATGGGCCTGCCGATCGGCCTCATCCTCGGCTTCGAGGTCACCGTCTTCAACGCCGCCGCCTTCCTCATGGGCCTGATCGGCGAGGATGCGCTGGCCGCCCACGCGATCGCGCTCCAGATCCCCTCGCTGACCTTCATGGTGCCGCTCGGCCTCGGCATGGCCGCGACCGTGCGGGTCGGCCTCGCCTATGGCGCCGGCGACCGGTCCGGCATCGCGCGCGCCGGGTGGACGGCGTTCGGCCTCGCCATGGGCTACGCCTGCGTGACCATGGCGCTGCTCGTCACCGCCGGACGGCCGCTCGTAGCTATCTTCCTCGACCTCGACCTGCCCGAGAACCAGGCGGCGGTCGGCCTCGCGATCACCTTCCTCGTCTATGGCGGCCTGTTCCAGCTCTTCGATTCAGGGCAGGCGGCGGCATCCGGAATGCTCCGCGGGCTGGGCGACACCCGCATGCCGATGGTCTATGCGGCCATCGGCTACTGGGGCATCGGCCTGCCGCTGTCGATCGGCCTCGGCTTCTGGACCGGCCTCGCCGGCGAAGGGATATGGATCGGCCTGGCCACGGGACTGGCCATCGTTTCCACCCTGCTGACTTTGCGCTGGATACGGCGCGATCGCCTCGGCCTCACCGAGCCGATCGAGGGCCGGACTCCCCCCGGCGCCGTGTAGTCCGGTTCCCGGACGATGAAGGGGGCCGCGGAACGGCCCCCTTCATGGCTTCAGCC
>JAEZEN010000411.1 GCA_023433185.1 Pseudomonadota bacterium
GTTTCGCGTCGACTACTGAGCCGCAAAGACGCCGTCGAGGGCGAAGGCCAGCGTCAGGCTGACGACGAAATCGAGCACGACGATGCCGATCGCGAAACCGGCGCTCGCCTCGAGCGCGCGGCGAGCGATGACGTAGTTGTAACGGAGCACGGCGATGAGGGCGGCGATCATCAGCAGTCTGCCGAGATCGGGGCCGACGAGGCCTCCGAGGACGAAGAGGCCGATCACGCCGAACGGCACGGCGGCGAGCACCGCGCACCAGTTCCGCGCGACGATGAACTCGGGATAGTGCCGCGCGATGCCGAGCGGCCGGGCGAGCAGCGCGAGGATCAGCGGCAGGGCGATCCAGTCGAGCGCCAGGCCGATCCCGTTGTGGAGGATCAGGTCGCCGCCGGTTTCGAGCGCAAGCGTCGGATCCTCCGCGCTCGACATCCGGTTGTCGGCGAGGACGGCAAAGGCATAGGACGGGACGATCAGGACGACCGCGGCAAAGGAGCGCCAGAAGCCATCGACGCTGACATCGAAGCGGCTCATCGCGCCGGGGCGGTCGAGGAACAGTTCCCAGGCGCCGGCGAGGGATCGCGTGATCTCGTCGCGGGTCAGCATCATGGCGCGAAGAAGCGTGCGAGGAAGGCGCCGTAGATGCGGGTGAGCGCCGCGACATCGGCGACCGGCGCACGCTCGTCGACCTGATGCATGGTGTCACCGACGAGCCCGAATTCGACCACAGGGCAGATGCCCTTGAAGAAGCGCGCGTCCGAGGTGCCGCCGCTCGTCGAAAGCTCGGGCTCGCGGCCGGTCACCTCGCGGATTGCCGCCGCGAGCGGAGCGATGAGCGCGTCGGAGCGGGTCAGGAACCACTCGCTCCGGCTGACGACGCCGAGGTCGTAGGCCGTGCCCTCGGCCGCGGCGTCCAGTTCGGCGCGGAGGAAATCGAGAAGGCTGTCGGACGACCAGCGGTCGTTGAAGCGCACGTTGAAGCGCGCCGCCGCCTCGGCCGGGATGACGTTCGAGGCCGGGTTGCCGTCATCGACGCTCGTCACCTCGAGGTTCGATGGCTGGAAATCGGTGCTGCCCTCGTCGAGGCGGTGCGTGGCGAGGCGGTGGACGAGGCGGACGAGCTTCGGCACCGGGTTGTCGGCGAGGTGGGGATAGGCGACGTGGCCCTGCCGCCCGGCGACGCGCAGCGTCATCGACAGGCTGCCGCGGCGGCCGATCTTGACCATGTCGCCGAGGGCGGCCCGCGAGGTGGGCTCGCCGACGATCGCGGCGTCGAAGGCCATGCCCGCCTTCCGGGCGTGGTCGAGGAGCTTGACCGTGCCGTTGACCGAGGGTCCCTCCTCGTCGGCGGTGAGCAGCACAGTGACGGTGCCGGGCCGGCCCTCGCGCGATGCGACGAAGGGCATGGCGGCGGCGAGGAACGCCGCGATCCCGCCCTTCATGTCCACCGCACCGCGGCCGTTGACGTAGCCGCCTTCGACCGCCCCGGAGAACGGGGCCAGCCGCCAGCGCGCCGGGTCGCCGGGCGGCACCACGTCGACATGGCCGGAGAAGACCAGATGCGGGCCGCCCGCCCCGCGGGTGGCGATCAGGTTGCCGACATCGGCCGTGCCCGGGGCCGAGAACGTCACCCGCTCCGTCCGCCAGCCGGCTCCGCCGAGAAGGTGCTCGACATAGGCGAAGGCGCCGGCGTCGTCGGGCGTCACCGACGGGAAGGCGACGAGCCGACTGAGGATGGCGACGGGATCGAGCGCGGTCATTTCGGGTATTCGGCCTCCGGGGCCCGTCCGAACGGGCGCCGGCGACCCTAGGGGCTCGGCCCGTCGTGTCAATCGCGACCGGCGAACGGCCCGTCAGCGGCCCGCGAGGGGATCGGGTCCGTAACCGTTCTCGCCGACCGTGCCGCGGAGGATGCCGAGCTCGATCAGGTACCAGATGCCGACGATCAGCAGGGCGATGCCGAGGATCCAGTCGAAGGCATTCGGCTGGACCGGATTGCTCAGCCCGACGACCCGCGCCAGCGTCTGGAGGAGACCCAGGCCGATGCCGATGAGCGCCAGCACGCCCGGCTTGTCCCTGTCCTGGAAGCGCTTGGTCGACAGGGCGTAGGACGGGTAGATGAGGGCGATCTGGAGCACGAGCGTCAGGAGCAGCCCGAACGTCGTCGGGCCGAATACCCAGGCGATGAGCAGGGCGAGAACGACGCCGATCACCACCAGGACGGCAAGCCCCGCCCACCACTCGCTGCGCGGGATGCGCCCCTCGGTCGAGGTGAAGATGTAGCCGAAGTCCATGGTCGCCCTCCGCTGTCCGCCGTAGCCCTGCCGGTCAAGTCTACCTGAGTCTCGCCGCGGAGGAACCCGGCGAAAGCCTAGCGCCGCGCGAAGATCAGATGCGTGACGCCGCTCGGCGACGTCGTGCTCTCGATCGCGTAGTCCTTCTCGATGCCCTCGAGGCCGTCCCACAGGCGCACGCCGCGGCCAAGCACGATCGGCACGAGCACGAGGTGCATGTGGTCGACGAGGCCGGCGGCGAGGTAGTCGCGGAGCATGGTCGGGCCACCGCCGAGGCGGATGTCGCGGCCGCCCGCGGCCGATCGCGCCGCAGCCAGCGCCTCGGCCGGCGGGGCGTCGAGGAAGTGGAACACCGTGCCGCCCGCCATCGCGATCGGCGCCCGCGGACGATGGGTGAGCACGACGACCGGCGTGTGGAACGGCGGATCGTCGCCCCACCAGCCCTTCCAGTCGGGATCGTCCTGCCAGCCCGGGGGGCCGAACTTGTTCGCCCCCATGATCTCGGCGCCGACGCCCACATCGAAGAGCCGCAGGAACGTGTCGTCGAGGCCGCGCGTCCCGCCCTCCTGGCCGAACATGCGCCGCGCCCAGCGCGTCGCGAACATCCATTCGTGGAGCCGGTGGCCGGCGTGGCCGAAGGGCGCCTCGAGACTCTGGCCCTCCCCGGTGGCGAAGCCGTCGAGGGAAATAGAGACGTGCTGGATGCGAACCAGAGACATGGGCTGGGGTCCTTTTCCTCACTCCGTCAGGTCGCAGCCCGACAGGGTGACGACGTGCGGCGCTACCCGAATTCGACATCCGGGCGGTGGAACCCCGCGCGCCCCGAACCGCGAAGCGGCCTCCGGCGCCGTCAGCCCCGCAGGATCTTCTCCATTGCCTTGCCCCGCGCGAGTTCGTCGACGAGCTTGTCGAGGTAGCGGATCTCGCGCATCAGCGGCTCGGCGATGTCTTCCACCCGGACGCCGCAAATGACGCCCTTGATCTCCGCCCGCGCGGGGTTGAGGCGGGGCGCCGCGGCGAAGAAGGCCTCGAAGCTGGTGCCGGCGGCGAGGTGGCGCTCCAGCGCCGCCTGGTCGAAGCCGGTGAGCCAGCGGATGATCTCGTCGACCTCGGCCTTCGTCCGCCCCTTCTTCTCCGCCTTGGTGACGTAGTGCGGATGGACGCTCGCGACGCTCATGGCGTAGAGGCGGCGCCGGTTCTGTGCCGCGCGGTCGTCCTCCGCCACGGCCTCAGTCCCGGAGCAGATTGTTGATCGAGGTCTTGGCGCGCGTGCGCTCGTCGACGCGCTTGACGATGACCGCGCAGTAGAGGGACGGCCCCGGCTCGCCCGAGGGCAGCGGCCTGCCCGGCATCGTCCCCGACACCACCACCGAATAGGGCGGCACCCGGCCCGTGAACACCTCGCCGGTGGAGCGGTCGACGATCTTGGTGGACGCGCCGAGATAGACACCCATCGACAGCACCGAGCCCTCGCCGACGACGACACCCTCCGCCACCTCGGCCCGGGCACCGATGAAGCAGTTGTCCTCGATGATCACCGGGCCGGCCTGCAGCGGTTCGAGCACGCCGCCGATGCCGGCGCCGCCGGAGATGTGGCAGTTCCTGCCGATCTGGGCGCAGGACCCGACCGTCGCCCAGGTGTCGATCATCGTGCCTTCGGCCACATGGGCGCCGAGATTGACGAAGGACGGCATCAGCACCACGCCCGGCGCGATGT
>JAEZEN010000385.1 GCA_023433185.1 Pseudomonadota bacterium
TCGCCATCATGGTTTTCGGCTACATGCGGGTACCGGAGATGGTCGGGATCGGCCAGGTCGTAGTTGCTGGCAAGCGCGCGAAGCGCCGAACCGGTGCGCGTCCGGTAGAGGAAGACGTGGAGGAGAACCATGAAGGCGACGGTGGCGAGCACCACGATCAGGTCGAGCGAGGTAAACACCGCGCCCGCGAAGCGGATCGGCACGGTCTGCGTCTCGATGATGATCGCGCCGCCGCCGAACACCGAGGCGACGATCGCCCGGATGAAGAGCGCGACGCCCCACGAGACGATCATCTTGCCTTCCGGAGCGATGGCGCGCAGCCGGCTGAAGACGAGCGCATCGACGACGATCGCCAGCAGGCCGACGAAGACCGCGCTCGCCGCCACTGCCGCGACGATGGGCAGGCCGAGGCGGGTGCCGGCATAGGTCATGTAGCCGCCGACGACCGCATACTGGATGTGGGCGAAGTTGGCGAAGCGCAGGATCGAGTAGGAGAGCGAGATCCCGACCGCGATGATCGCGATCATGCTCGCGTAGATGATCGAGTTGGCGAGAACCTGTGTCACGTCACCCCGGGCTCGGCAGGCGATGGTCTCATCAAGGACATGGCCGGGCAAGCGCCCGGCCATGCTTCATGCTTCCGCTGGATGGAACGGCGGGGTTTTCCCCTTATTCGACGGTTCCGACGGTCTCGAACTTGCCGTCCCGGTACTCGATGATGTCGAGCGGCGGGTCGATGCGCTGTCCGCGGTCGTCCCACAGGATCGCGCCGGTGGCGCCGGTGTAGCCGGCGACCGCCGCCGGCAGCGCCTCGGCGATCTTCGCCGGATCGACGCCGCCGGCCTTCATGCCTTCGGCGAGGACCATCATCGCGTCATAGCCATAGTAGATGTGGGCGAGCGGCTCGCCCGCGTCGGGCCACTTGGCCCGGTAGGCGGCAAGGACCGCCGCGCCGGTCTCGTTGCCGTAGCCGCCATTGTCGACGCCGGAGAGCCTGCCGCTCATCCATTCCGGATTCTCGATCTCGAAGATCGAGGGATAGGCGGTGTACCACGGCACATCGAGGCCGAGCTCCCGCGCGTTCTTGAAGATCGTCCGTGAATCGTCGCCGTAGCCGGCGCTGATGATCGCCTCCGGCGCGGCGGCGATGACGCTCTGGATATCGGCGCGATAGTCCGGCTGGCCCTCGGTATAGGCGACCGACTTCGCCACCGTTCCGCCGGCGGCCTCGAAGGCGGCGCCGGCCGCATCGGCGACGCCGGTCCCGAAGGTGTTGTTGGGGACGACGGTGGCGACCGACTTCACGCCCTGGGCAGCGATGTAGGCGCCGAGCTCCTTGCCGACGATGTCGTCGAGCGGCAGGATCGAGAACAGCGTACCCGGATAGTCGCCGAGCTTGGCCGAGCTCGACGAGGTATTGATCAGCACCTTGCCGTCCTGCTTGGCGAGTTCCGCCACCGCGATCATCAGGCTCGATCCGCCGAACATGATGACGGCCGGTACCTTGTCGACCTGATAGAGCTTGATCGCCGCGGTGAGCGCCTCCTGTGCCTTGTATTCCGAATCCTCGACGATCAGCCGGATCTGCCTGCCGTCGATGCCGCCGGCCGCGTTGATCACATCGGCCGCGAGCTCGACGCCCCGCGCCATCTGGACGCTGGTGTTGATGTCCTGGCCGGTGAGGTTGGCGATGACGCCGACGGCGATGTCCTCGGCCGCCGCCGCGCCCATGCCGGCAACGGCGAACGCCAGCGCGCCGGCAGCCGAAAGAAGAAGATTGCGCTTCATGGTGTCCCCTTTTTCTTCGACCATGCAGAGGCAACCCTGCGGTCGGTGCCGCAGCCTCCCAGGGCCGCAGACCAGCAGGCAAAGCTTAGACCAACCGGCCAGACCAAGAATGGGGATTCGGGGAGCGGCACCGAAAGAATATCGCTGCACCCCCATCGCGCCGAAGCAATTTTCCTCACCGCCCCGCAAGTCCCTGCCATGTCGCCGCGCCGGCAGGCTATCCTGCACGGAACGACCGACGCCTTCCCTTTTCCCCCGAGATTGCAGCACCCGGCAGCGCCATGACCGCACGCAAGATCATCATCGACACCGACCCCGGCCAGGATGACGCCTTCGCCCTCCTCCTCGCCCTCGGCTCTCCCGAACTCGAGGTCGTGGCGGTGACCGCGGTCGCCGGCAACGTGCCGGTTTCGAAGACCGAGCGGAACGCCCGCCAGATTCTCGAGCTCCCCGGCCGCACCGACATCCGGGTCGCCCCGGGCTGCACGCGGCCGCTGGTCAAGGCGCTCTACACCGCCGAATACGTCCACGGCGACAGCGGCCTCGAGGGCTGGGACCTGCCCGAGCCGGCGACGCCGGCGCTTGCCGTTCACGGCGTCGACCTGATCATCGACACGGTGATGGCGGCCGGCGAGGGCGAGATCACGCTCTGCCCGCTCGGGCCGCTGACCAACATCGCGATGGCGCTCGTCAAAGAGCCGCGGATCGCGCCGCGCCTCCGCGAGATCGTCCTGATGGGCGGCGGCTATTTCGAGGGCGGCAACACGACGCCGGCGGCCGAATTCAACATCTTCGTCGACCCCCATGCCGCCCACGTCGTCTTCCAGTCGGGCGTGCCGCTGACCATGGTGCCGATCGACTGCACCTACAAGGCGGTGATGACGCCCGCCTGGCTCGCCCGGCTCCGTGCCCTCGGCACCCGGACGGCCGTGGCCGCCGCCGGCATGGCCGAGTTCTACCAGCGCTACGGCAACCAGAAATTCGGCACCGATTCCTACCCGCTCCACGACCCCTGCGTCATCGGCTACCTGCTCCGCCCCGACCTGTTCGAGGGCAAGCCCTGCCACGTCGAGATCGAGATCGCCTCGCCGGTGACGCTCGGCATGACGGTGGTCGATTGGTGGAACGTGACCAAGCGGGCGAAGAACTGCCTCGTGCTCCGCGACCTCGACAATCCCGCCTTCTACGAGCTGATGCTGGAACGGATCGGGCGGCTGCCCTGAACCAGCTGCGGCGCCCTCAGGCGCGGACGACCAGGGCGCGGGGATTGTCGGTCAGCACGTCCGGCGCGCCATCGGCGGTGACCCGGAAAGTTTCGGAGAGCTCGACCCCCCAGTCGTCCTGCCACATGCCGAGGATCATGTGGAAGCACATGTCGGGGCGAAGCTCGGTACGGTCGCCGGGGCGAAGGCTGGCGGTGCGCTCGCCCCAGTCGGGGGGATAGTTGAGGCCGATCGAATAGCCGATGCGCGACGCCTTCTCGTAGCCGGCACGGGCGATCACCGCCCGCCAGGCCGCCTCGACCTCCTCGCAGGTGACGCCGGCACGCGCAGCATCCAGCGCCGTCTCGCGCCCCTCGGCGACGACGCCGGCGAGGCGGCCGAGCGGCGCCGGCGGCTCTCCAAAATAGACCGTGCGGGCGAGCGCAGCGTGGTAGCGGTTGTGGCAGCCGCCGAGCTCGAGATAGGCGACGTTGCCCCCCA
>JAEZEN010000472.1 GCA_023433185.1 Pseudomonadota bacterium
CGGTCGCGCTGGCGTTCAGCCTGCGCGCACCGCCCGCCGGGGATGACGGCGGGTCGGGAGCGGTGGTCCAGAACCCCTTCGAACTCCGCTTCGTGATCGGCTTCGCCGCCCTGCTGGCGGTGATCCAGCTCGCCACGCGGATCGTGACCGCCACCTTCGGCGGGGCCGGCAACATCGCGATCGCCGCGGTCGCCGGGCTTGCCGATGTCGATGCGATCACGTTGTCCATGACCGGGCTGGCCGGCGGCCCCGACGCCGGCGTGGCAGGGATCGCCATCCTTGTCGCGGTCGCAGTGAACTCGCTGGCGAAGTCCGGGATGGCCCTCGCCGTGGGCGGGGTGCGCTTCGGTGCGGCCTATGCCGGGGCGACCGGGGCGGCGATCATCGCCGGAGCCCTCGTCGCGGTCCTGTCTTCCGCCTGGTCGTCCCAGACGGTGTGATCGCCTTCATACTGCCGAACTAAAATCGGCATTACATCTCCTCAGGCGAAAAATTCGCGGCATCATCCTTTTGTCGCCGGCGGCTGCGCGGGGAGATATCGTCATGGCCAAGATCAAGGGCAACAAGAAAGCCAACAAGATCAAGGGCACGAAGGGCCCCGACACCATCATCGGGCTCGGCGGCAACGACGTGCTCAGGGGCAAGGGCGGTGACGACAAGCTGAAGGGCGGGGCCGGCAACGACATCCTCGACGGCGGGGCCGGCAACGACGTCATGTATGGCGGCGCCGGCAACGACCGCTTCATCGCAGGGGAGGGCGGCGACCTCTTTGACGGCGGGGCCGGAATCGACCTGGTCGACTTCTCGGCGAGCCGCATCGGCGTCACCGTCGAACTGCTGCTGATGACCGACACCTTCGGCGGACTGCAGCGGGCCTACCGCAGCATCGAGAACATCGACGGCAGCGCCTATAACGACATCCTCGAGGGCGACGGTGCCGCCAACCACTTCCGCGGCCTGGGCGGCAACGACACGCTGAAGGGCGGCGCAGGCAACGACATCCTCGATGGCGGCGACGGCAACGACGTGCTGGAAGGCGGGGCGGGAGCCGACACGCTGATCGGCGGCGCGGGCCATGACACCGTCACCTATATCCGCGAGAAGAGCGGCGTGAACGTCTACCTCTGGGGCGCCGCCAATGGCGGGGCGGCCGCGGGCGACACCTATTCCGGCATCGAGCAGGTCATCGGCACGAACTACAATGACGTCATCCAGGGCGACGACCTCGCCAACCGCCTCAACGGCATGAACGGCGACGACACGCTCAACGGCCGCGGCGGCAACGACATCCTGGACGGCGGCGACGGCGCCGATCTCCTCGATGGCGGGTCCGGCAACGACATCATCTACGCCGCCGACGTCACCGGCACGTTCAGCGACATCATCGTCGGGGGCAGCGGCAACGACACCGTCGACTACTTCGGTGCGACGGCCGGGGTCAGCGTCGATCTCACCGCAAACACCTCGGGTGGCGCCGCGGCCGGCGATTCCTACAACTCCGTGGAGAACGTCAACGGCACCTACCACAACGACACGCTCCGGCCGGCCCCGAACGGCAGGGCCTTCGGCGACCGCGGCGCGGACACGATCTACGATTCCACCGGCACCGAGGTCCTGCGCGGTGGCCGCGGGGCGGACATCCTCTCCGACATCCAGTTCGGCGAGGACGGCCTCCGCGACATCTTCGTCCTCGAATCCTATGGCGACGGGACGTTCGACACGATCCACGGGTTCACCACGGCGGGCGGCGCCAATGCCGACCTGTTCTGGCTGCCCAAGACCATGTTCTCCGCCCTCAGCGCCAACGCCCAGGGCGTGCTGGCGTCGGGCTACTTCATCAACGCCGCGAACAACCACGCCGCCACGGCCGCCCATGCCCAGCTGATCTACGAGCAGAGCACCAAGACCATCTGGTATGACGCCGACGGGACGGGGGGCGGCGCCGCGGTGAAGCTTGCGGTCCTGGCCTCTGGTCCCGCCTCGCTCTCGGGCAGTCACTTTCTTGTGGTTGACGCGTAGCCGCTTCCTGCTTCTGTCGCTGGCGGCGATGCGCTATGGAGGCGCGGCGGTCGGCCCTGCGGGCCGGCCCAGCCCAAGACCGGGGTTCAGCGGTTGCCCCCCGTTCCCGCCTGGGCCCGGGCTCGTTTCGCCGGCTGAGTTCCTGCTGCTGACGAGGATTCGATGTCGACGCCGACTTCAAACTCCGTGGGGGTCTCTCACTATGACCGCGTCCCCGGCAATGTCGGCTCGCTTCAGACGGAGGTCAAGTGGGGCGACCCCTACGGCAGCGGCGTGATCCTGACCTACAGCTTTCCCGGCAACAACGCCTGGCATGTCAGCGGCTACAAGGAGTTCGACGGCTTCTACAAGCTCTCGAAGACCGAGAAGACCGCGGTCCGTGCGGCCCTCTCCGAATGGGGCTCGATCGCCGACATCACCTTCATCGAGGTCGGCGACACCAAGTCGGTGGTCGGCGACCTGCGCTTCGGCATCACCGACACGATCGGCAAGAAGGCGGCGGCGCACGCCTACCTGCCCGGCACCAGTCCCAAGGCCGGCGACGTCTGGTTCGGTGCCGAGGGGTGGCATACGAAGCCGTCAAAGCCGGTCAAGAAGGGGTCCTACGACTACCTGGTCGTCCTCCATGAGATCGGCCACGCGATCGGGCTCAAGCATCCCTTCGAGAGTCCGCAGAAGATCAGCAGCCAGTACGACCACTTCGCCTATACGATCATGTCCTACACGGCCGCGCCGGGACAGAGCGGGAATTACGCGAGCTTCTACCCGACGACGCCGATGTATTACGACATCCTCGCGATCCAGGGCATCTACGGCCGCGGGTCGAACAACCCCGGCAACACGACCTATGTCTACAAGAGCGGCAATAAGTACTGGGAGACGATCGACGACAGCGGCGGCATCGACACGATCGTCCACAAGGGCAAGGACAAGGCCGTCATCAACCTCAACATCGGGGCATGGAGCGACCTCGGCAAGTCGATCAAGTTCGCCTACGGATCGACCAAGGATACCGTGGCGATCGGGCCCGGGACGATCATCGAGAACGCGACCGGCGGCAAGGGCAAGGACAAGCTCATCGGCAACAGCGTCGCCAACGTGCTGGACGGCGGCAAGGGCAAGGA
>JAEZEN010000477.1 GCA_023433185.1 Pseudomonadota bacterium
GGAAATCGTTGTACCCGTCCCGCCGGCGCCGATCAGTGATGCCGGTCACAAGACCGGCCCGACCGGCACCGTCGGAATGTCCCGTGACCATAGTTGACGGGCGATTAACTTCGGCTGAACGGGGAAGGAGGCCGGCGTTCAGCGGGCTGCGGCGGGGCGCCGCAGGGAGTGCCCAAGCGGGGTCCACGGCAGGCTGCGGGCGGGCCCGGAAAGACGAAGGCGCGCCCCGGGACGCGCCTTTCGCGGCCGACATGGACCTGTGCGAGCGGCCTACCGCTCGCGGAAGGTGTGCATGATCTGGTCGGTCAGCGGCTTGGTGAGGTACGAGAGCACCGTGCGGTCGCCCGTGACGATGAAGACCTCGACCGGCATGCCGGGCACGAACTTCTCGCCCAGTTCGTCGAGCGCCTCCTGCGGCATGCTGATGCGCGCCTTGTAGTAGGAAACGCCGGTGCGCTGGTCGACGATCAGGTCCGGCGACACGGTGTTGACCCGGCCGATGAACTCCGGCGTCTCGCGCGAGCCGAACGAGGTGAAGCGGAGCACCGCCTCCTGGTCGCCGTGCACGCGGTCGATCTGGGCCGGGCTGATCTGCGCCTCGACGATGAGCTGGTCGTTGCCCGGAACGACCAGCATGATGTCCTCGCCGGGATTGATGACCCCGCCGATGGTATGGACAGTGAGCTGGTAGACCACCCCGCTGATCGGGGCGACGATGGTCTGTTTGGCGAACTGGTCGTCGGCCGCGATCTTCCGCTCGCTCAGCTCGTTGAGCCGCGAGGTGTTGTCGGCGAGGAGTTCCGAGGCCTTGCTGCGGGCGTCCTGGTCGACCTGGATGATCTGCAGCTCCGCCCCGGCCACCTCGGCGCCGGTCTGGGCGATCGAAGCGATGATCTGGCCGAGCTGGCCGTCGAGCTGCGCGGCGCGGCTCTCGGCCTCGGTGATGCGCGCGATCGACACGAGGTCCTGGCCCTTCAGCGTGCGAAGGCCTTCGACCTCCTCCTTGGCGAGCGCGATCTGGCGGCGGACCGCGTCCTCCTGGGCGCCGAGGCCGACGAGCTGCTGCTCGAGCTCGTTGATCTTCTTGCGAAGCTGTTCCTTGAGGCCGGCGCGGGCGGTGACGCCGGCGTCGAAGGCGTTGGTCTCGATGCGGATGATCTCGGCCACTTCCGGCTGATCGGCGTAGTCGAGCAGTTCCTTCGGGAAGTTGATCTCGGTCGATCCCGAGCGCTCGGCCTCGAGCCGGGCGCGTTGCGCCATCGCCTCGTAGAGCCCCTTGGTTACGATGCCGCGGTTGGCCGCCGCCATGGTCGGGTCGAGGCGGATCAGGACCTGACCGGCGGTCACATGGTCGCCTTCCCTGACGAGGATCTCTGCAACCGTACCGCCGCCCTGGTGCTGCACCTTCTTGACGTTGCCGCTCACCACCAGCGTGCCATGGCCGACCACGGCGCCGGCGAAGTCGATCATGGCCGCAAGGCCGCCGATGCCGAAGACGAGCACGGCGACAGCCAGCATGCCGACGGTGACATGGCGGCTGATGCCGGAGCCGATGGTCCGGCGGTGGTGGTCGGGATCGGTGTGACCCGGATCCGACGGGGAGGTGGGGACGGGGAGCGTGTTCATATCGGCCATGACGGTCCCTTTCCTTCGCGGCCTTTTTACGGCTAGCCCTGAGCCTGCTGGGCCGGCGTCCCCGCCGGGCCCTGCTGCGGATTGGGCTTCACCGGAACGACGTTCGGGCGGAGCACCTTGCGGAGCACCTCCTCCTTCTCGCCGAAGGCGGCCATGCCGCCGTTCACCATCGCAAGCGCCATGTCGACGCCTTCGAGCGCGCTCGGCCGGTGCGCGACGACGATGGCGATGGCGCCGCGGCGCCGCACCGACAGGATCGCCTGGGTGAGGGCGGCGTCGCCCTCGGCGTCGAGGTTGGAATTGGGCTCGTCGAGGACGACGAGGAAGGGATCGCCGTAGAGGGCTCGGGCGAGGGCGACGCGCTGGCGCTGGCCGGCCGAAAGCGCCGAGCCGCCTTCGCCGATCTGCGTCGAATAGCCCTCGGGGAAGTGAAGGATGAGGTCGTGGACCCCCGCCGTCTGGGCCGCTTCGACAATCTTCTCGGGATCGGCGTCGGGATCGAAGCGCGCGATGTTCTCGGCGACCGTGCCGGCGAACAGTTCCACATCCTGCGGCAGGTAGCCGATGTGCTTGCCGAGGATGTCCGGGTGCCACTGCTCGAGCGCCGCCCCGTCGAGCCGGATGCGGCCGCGCGCCGGCGCCCAGGCGCCGATGATCACCCGGACGAGCGACGACTTGCCGGCGCCGCTCGGGCCGATGACCCCGAGCGCACTGCCGCCCTTGAGCTGGAAGCTCACGTCGACCACCGAGGGGCGGTTCGAGGCCGGCGGCACGACAGCAAGGTTCTCGACCTTGAGCGTGGACTTCGGCGCCGGCAGCGGCATCGGCTCCTCGACGTCGGGGAACTGGGCGAGCAGGCGGTTCAGTCGGCCCCAGGCCTGACGGCTGGCGATGAAGCCCTTCCAGTTGGCGACCAGCATCTCGATCGGCTGCAGGGCGCGGGCGCCGAGGATCGAGGCGGCGATGATCACGCCGAAGGAGGCATGGTCGACGATGACGAGGTAGGCGCCAAGGCCGAGCAGCGCCGACTGGAACATCATCCGGAACACCTTGGAAATGCCGGAATAGGTGCCCGAGCGCTCCATCACCGTCTGGTGGCTGGCCTCGTAGGAACGGTTGATCTCGCCCCAGCGCTGCGCGAGGCGGCTGCCCATGCCGAGGGCGCGCAGCACTTCGGCATTCCGCCGGCTCGCCTCGATCACCGCCAGGCGCTCGCCGCTCTTGGTGGAGGCATCCTCGCTCGCCTGCCGCACCGTGACGTCGGTCAGGAGCGTGAGGAAGAAGATGATGATCGCGCCGACGATCACCGCCCAGCCGATCAGCGGGTCGATGAGGAAGCAGATGAGGATCTGGAACGGCAGGAACGGCAGGTCGGCGAAGGCCGCCGGGCCACCGCCGGCGATGAAGCTGCGGATCTGGTCGAGATCACGCAGCGGCTGGAGCCCGTCGCCTGGCAGCGCATTGCGCAGCGGCAGGGTCACGATGGCGCGGAAGACTTTGGGATGCACCACCTCGTCGAGATAGGCGGCGACGCGGATCAGGATGCGCGCCCGCATGTTGTCGAAGAACCCGAGCGACAGGTAGAGGGCGGCCGTGATCACGGCGAGGCCGATGAGCGTCGGTATGCTCTGGCTCGGCACGACGCGGTCGTAGATCTGGAGCATGAACAGCGGACCGGTGAGGGTCAGGATGTTCATGATGCCGCTGAACACGACGATTCCGCCGAGCGCACGCCGGCAATCGTGCAGGGCTCCCGCGAGTTCCGATCGTCCGGAATTGTCCGCCCGCTTACCCCGCCCCAACATTGGAAGACCTTTCTGCGCTCGACCCGTAGCCCGCCTTCCGTTCCGGTCGGGTTCTACGCTACCGTTCCGGATGCGATCGGCACCCGTTCCGGTGGGGTTCTATGACACCGATGCTGCAACGGAATCAACGAAAAGACTGTGACGGAGACCACAGTGGGCAACTAATTTACGTAATCGGCATGAATCGCGCGCTAGGTTGGAGTACTTCGACAGTAGGCGCGGCGATGTGTTGTAATTTTGGCGATGTCGGCGACCTGGCGGGAGGCCTCGGGCGGAACGGGACGAGACGCCGGCTCGCACGGTCGGGTTCCGAGGGGACTCGCCCTCTGTCCCGGAGCATGGTCCCATGGCGGCGATAGCCGTCGTCGGCGGAGGGATCGTCGGTTGCGCCGCGGCTGTGTGGCTGCTCGACGAGGGCCACGACGTGACCGTCTTCGAGCGTGATCCCGATGCCCGGCCGGCTTCGACCGGCAACGCGGGGCTGATCGCGCTCGCCGAAATATCGCCGCTGGCGCGCCCCGGCATCATCACCAGGGCGCCGGGATGGCTTCTCGACCCCCTCGGTCCGCTCGCCGTGCGCTTGCGCGATCTCCCGTCGCTGACGCCCTGGCTGCTGCGCTTCGTCGCATCGGCACGGGCCGAGCGGGTCGAGGCCGCCGCCGAGGCGCTCTCCTGGCTGATGAGCACGGCGCTGGCCGACCATCAGGAGCTCGCCCGGCGGAGCGGCCTCTCCGGCCACATGCGCAAGACCGGAGCGCTCTATGTCACCGCATCGGAAAAGGGCTACCTGGCGGCAAAGCCCGAGTGGGAGGAAAGGGCACGGCACGGCGTGCCGGTGCGCGAACTGTCCGCCCAGCAGGCACGGAAGCTGGTTCCGGCGCTCTCCGGCCCCTTCTTCAAGGCCTTCCACGCGCCCGAATCGTGGACCGTCACCAGCCCGCTCGCCATCCTCGAGGCGCTCCGCCGCTGGCTCCGCGGCGCCGATGCCTTCACCCGGCAGCGGGTGATCGCGCTCCGCGCCGACGAGCGCGAGGTGGCGGTGCTGACGGAGGAGGGCGGGGACCTGCCCTTCGACAGGGTCGTGGTGGCCGGGGGCGTATGGTCGCGCGACCTCGTCCGCGATCTCGGCCTCAAGGTGAGCCTCGAGACCGAGCGCGGCTACAACACCACCTATCCCTCCAGTCCGATCGACCTGCCGATGCCCGTCTTCTTCGCCGACCACGGCTTCATCGCCTCGCCGCTGGCGGTCGGGCTCCGCGTGGGCGGTGCGGTGGAGATGGCGGCGCCCGACGCTCCGCCCAACTTCGCCCGTGCCGCGGCGATGCGGAAGCTGATGCGGCGCTATGTCCCCGACCTGCCCGAGGAGGGCGGCGTCGAGTGGATGGGGTGCCGGCCATCGACGCCCGACTCGCTGCCGGTCATCGGCCGCGACCCGCGGGACGCGCGCATCGTCTTCGCCTTCGGCCATGGCCATCTCGGGCTGACGCTGTCGGCCGCCACCGCCCGTCACGTCGCGTCCCTCGTCGCCGGCCGGCCCGACCCCAAGCTTGCCCCCTTCGGCATCGAGCGCTTCCAGTAGTATGCTGCCCTTCGCGATCAGCCCGGTCCCGCCATGCGCAAGACGTTCTTCTGCATAGATGCCCATACCTGCGGCAATCCGGTCCGGGTGGTCGCCGGCGGCGGTCCGCCGCTCCTCGGCGCGACGATGAGCGAGAAGCGGCAGGATTTCCTCGCCCGCTACGACTGGATCCGCACCGGGCTGATGTTCGAGCCGCGCGGCCACGATGTCATGTCGGGCACCATCCTCTACGAGCCGCTGCGCGAGGATACCGACTGCGCGCTGCTCTTCATCGAGACGAGCGGCTGCCTGCCGATGTGCGGCCACGGCGCCATCGGCACGGTGACGGTGCTGATCGAGGAGGGGCTGGTGACGCCGCGCGTCGAGGGCAGGCTCGTCTTCGAGGCGCCGGCCGGGGTGATCGAGGCCGCCTATTCCCGCGACGATCTCGGCAACGTCGTCGAGGTCAGGCTCAGGAACATCCCGTCCTTCCTCTACCGGACGGGCCTGTCGGTGGATGTGCCGGACTTCGGGCCGCTGGTCTTCGATGTCGCCTATGGCGGCAATTTCTATGCGATCATCGAGCCGCAGCCGTCCTATGCCGGGCTCGACGCGGTCTCTGCCGGCGACATCCAGCGGCTTTCCCCGGTCATCCGCCGGCTGATCAACGAGCGGTACGAGTTCATCCATCCCGAGAATCCGACCATCACCGGCCTCCGCCACGTGCTCTGGGCCGGCCCGCCGCACCACCCGGAGGCGCACGCCCGCAACGCGGTGTTCTACGGTGAGAAGGCGATCGACCGCTCGCCCTGCGGCACCGGCACGTCGAGCCGCATGGCGCAGCTGGCGGCCCGCGGCGAACTCGAGGTTGGCGATTCCTTCGTGCACGAGTCGATCATCGGCAGCCTGTTCCACGGCCGCGTCGAGGCAGCGACCCGGGTCGGGGAATTCGACGCCATCGTCCCCTCGATCGCCGGGCAGGCCTGGATCACGGGCCACAACACCATCTTTCTCGACGACCGCGACCCCTTCGTGAAGGGCTTCAGCGTCCTGTGAGTGCGACCGCCTTCGACCCCGCCGCCAGTGCCCGCCATGTGCTGCGCAGCGCCGCCACCGGCAGCCTCGGGACCCTCGACGAGGACGGTTCGCCCTTCACCTCGCTGGTCACGGTGGCGACGACCCCGGCCGGCGCGCCACTGATGCTGCTCTCGGACCTTGCGCACCATACGCGCAACCTCAAGCGCGACCCGCGCGCCTCCCTGCTCCTGGTCGCACCCGGCGGCGAGGACGGCGACCCGCTTGCCGGCGCCCG
>JAEZEN010000531.1 GCA_023433185.1 Pseudomonadota bacterium
GTGCTTGCAGCGCTCGACGGCATGGAACTGCTCGGCACCTATGGCTGGCCGGTCGAGCGCACCGCGTTCGTGCTCGCCTGCGGCGACCGCCTCGCACCGATGACCGGCGGCGAGGAGGACGACGAGGACGCCGCCCGTGCCGCGATCGCCGCCCTGGCCCTCGGTCCCGACGACGCGGTCATCGCCGTCGCGGCGAGCGGCACCACGCCCTATACGCTCGCCGCGATCGCGACGGCGCGCCCGAGCGGGGCACTCACCATCGGTATCGCCAACAATGCCGGGGCACCGCTGCTGTCGGCCGTCGACATCCCCGTCCTCCTCGAATCGGGGCCGGAGGCCATAGTCGGCTCGACCCGGATGGGCGCCGGCACGGCGCAGAAGGCGGCGCTCAACCTCATCTCGACGCTGGCCATGATCCGCCTCGGCCACGTCTATGACGGCCTGATGGTCAACCTCCGCGCCGACAATCGCAAGCTCGCCGGCCGCTCGATCCGCATGCTCCGCCACATCACCGGCGCAGGCGAGGCCGATGCCGCCGCGGCGCTGGCGCGGGCCGAGGGTTCGGTGAAGCGGGCCGCCCTCCTGCTTCGCGGCCTCTCGCCGGAAGCGGCTGACGCGGCCCTTGCGGCGGCCGGAGGCAACCTCAGGAGCGCGCTGGCCGGCGCGGGAACCTGAGCGGCGTCCGACAGGCCCCGCCGGCGGTTCGCCTGCCAGCGTCGGCCATTCTGCCCCGGCACACCTTGGCAATCCCCGCAGAGCGTAGGATGCTGGCGACAACAATAATCGTCGGGGGGATCATGCTCAGCAACATCGACATCGCCCGCGCGGCGAAGCCGAAGCCCATTGGCGAGATCGCCCGCGGCCTCGGCATCGCCGATGAGGCGATCTACAATTACGGGCCCTTCAAGGCCAAGATCGACCTGGGCTGGCTGGAGCGGCTGGACCGCCCCGAAGGCCGGCTGGTGCTGGTCACCGCCATCACCCCGACCACCGCGGGCGAAGGCAAGACGACGACCACCGTCGGCCTCGGCGACGCACTCAACCGCATCGGCAGGCGCGCCGTCATCTGCCTGCGTGAGCCTTCGCTCGGACCATGCTTCGGGATGAAGGGCGGGGCGGCCGGCGGCGGCTACAGCCAGGTCATTCCGATGGAGGACATCAACCTCCACTTCACGGGCGACTTCGCGGCGATCGCGGCGGCCAACAACCTGCTGGCCGCGATGATCGACAACCACATCTACTGGGGCAACGCGCTCGACATCGACGAGCGCCGCGTCACCTGGCGGCGGGTGGTCGACATGAACGACCGGGCGCTGCGGAGCATCGTCTCCTCGCTCGGCGGGGTCGCCAACGGATTCCCCCGCGAGGACGGCTTCGACATCGTCGTGGCGTCGGAGGTGATGGCGATCTTCTGCCTCGCCACCAGCCTCGATGACCTCGTCGAGCGGCTCGGCCGGATCGTCGTCGCCGAGACCCGCGACCGCAGGCCGGTGACGGCACGCGACCTCAACGCCCACGGCGCGATGTCGGTGCTGCTCAAGGACGCGCTGTCGCCCAACCTCGTCCAGACGATCGAGGGCAATCCGGCCTTCGTCCATGGCGGACCGTTCGCCAACATCGCCCATGGCTGCAACTCGGTGGTGGCGACGCGGGCCGGGCTCAGGCTCGGCGACTTTGTCGTCACCGAGGCAGGCTTCGGCGCCGATCTCGGCGGCGAGAAGTTCCTCGACATCAAGTGCCGGATGGCCGGCCTCAAGCCGGATGCGGCCGTCGTGGTGGCGACGGTGCGGGCGCTGAAGATGCACGGCGGCGTCGGCAAGGACGACCTCGCCACCGAGAACGTCGAAGCGGTCAGGGCTGGAGGCGCCAATCTTGCCCGCCACCTCCAGAACGTGAAGCGCTACGGCATCCCGGTCGTCGTCGGCATCAACCGCTTCGGTGCCGACACCGACGCCGAGCTGGCCGCCGTCGTCGAGGCGGCGCGGGCGGAGGGTGTCGCGGCCGTGGTGTGCACCCACTATGCCGAGGGCTCGAAAGGGGCCGAGGAACTCGCCCGCCATGTGGTCCGCCTCGCCGAGTCCGGCGCCGCCCAGTTCGCGCCGCTCTACCACGACGACCTGCCGCTCCTCGAGAAGGTCGAGACCATCGCGAAGTCGCTCTACGGGGCGAGCGAGGTGACCGCCGACAAGGCGATCCGCGACCAGCTGGCGCGCTACGAGGCGGCCGGCTACGGGCACTTTCCGGTCTGCATGGCCAAGACCCAGTATTCGTTCTCGACCGACCCGGCGGCGAAAGGCGCACCCTCGCACCACATCGTGCCGATCCGCGCGGTGCGGCTGTCCGCGGGTGCCGGCTTCATTGTCGTCATCTGCGGGGAGATCATGACCATGCCCGGCCTGCCGCGCGTGCCGGCAGCCGATTCGATCCGCCTCGATGCCGACGGCAACGTCGTCGGGCTGTTCTGAGACCGGCGCGGCTCAGGCCTGCGCCGCGTCGTACCGCTTCCGCGCTGCCTTGATCGGCGCATGGTTCTCGTCCGCCCACCGCGCCAGACCGCAGAGACCGCCGTGGAGGGAGCGGCCGAGATCGGTGAGCGCGTATTCGACCTTCGGCGGATTGGTCGGGAACACCGTGCGCGAGATCAGGCCGTCGCGCTCGAGATGGCGGAGGGTGACGGCGAGCATGCGCTGCGAGATGTCGCCGATGGCGCGCTTCAACGCGTTGAAGCGGTAGGGCCCGTGCCCGGCGAGGAGCAGGATGACGAGGACGCTCCACTGGTCGCCGATGCGGTCGAGCACGTCGCGGACGGGGCACTTGTCCCGCTCCGTCCTGTCCCGGCCGACCTGCCAGCTCGAGGATACCGGCTTGACGCCGGGCGAATTCGCCAACGATTCCATGAGGGTTCCCGCGATGTAACCAGGTAAGATGAACGTGCGTCCTTCACAACATGGCAGCACTTGACGCATCTGGTCACTATTCGTAACCGCCACAAGGAATGCAAGCCATGTCCACCGTCCTCGTCACCGGCGCCTCCGGCCATCTCGGCCGCCGCGTCGTCGAGATCCTCCTCGAGCAGCAGGCCGGCACGGTGATCGCCGGCACCCGCGACCCCGCGAAAGTCGCCGACCTCGCTGCGAAGGGCACCGAGATCCGCAACATCGACTTCGACAAGCCCGAGACGCTCGCCGCGGGCCTGAAGGGCGTCGACCGTGTGCTCCTCGTCTCCACCGACGCCCTGACCACCCGCACCGAGCAGCACCGGCGCCTGGTCGACGCCGCGACGGCGGCGGGCGTGAAGCACGTCGTCTACACGTCGTCGCCGGCCCCCAAGCCGTGGCCGGAGAACGCGATCCTCAACTCGCACTACTGGACCGAGCAGGCGCTTGCCGCGAGCACCCTCCCGGGATGGACGGTGCTCCGCAACAACATCTATGCCGAGATCATCCTCGTCGGCCTGCCCCACGCGGTGAAGAGCGGCCAGCTTTTCACCGCCACCGGCACGGGCGGGCGGAGCTACGTCACCCGCGACGACTGCGCGCATGCGGCTGCGGGCGCTCTCACCG
This sequence comes from Pseudomonadota bacterium, assembly GCA_023433185.1. Next base: position 3,564 of record JAEZEN010000531.1, read on the forward strand.
ACGGCTTCGACGGCCGGCGGATCCTCGAGGTGAGCGGCCCGGCGCCGGTGACCCAGGACGAGATTGCGGCGTGGGCGGGTGCGATCGCCGGCAAGCCGCTGGTCCATGTGCCGATCCCGGGCCCAGCGCTCCGCGAGGCGCTGCTCGGCGCGGGCCTCCCCGGGCACTATGCCGACGCGCTGGTGGGTTTCGACATCGACGCCGCGCAGGGCTTCCATGCGACGGTGACGCCGGTGGTCGCCGACCTCGGTGGCCGCGCGCCGACATCGGTGAAGGATTTCCTCGCCGCCAATGCGGCGGCGATCAGGGCCATGGCCTGACCGGACCCGCGGGCGCAAGCTGCCCGGGACGGCGTCGGGTGGACGCCATCGGTTCCGTCCCGGCAGATGCTTGAGTTGCGGGGACGGGACTGCAAAGGTTCAGCCGCCGCCGCCGCGGGCGGCGCCGAGCAACAGGAAGCCCCATGACCAGCCTTCCCGCCCGCCGCTGGCAGGACATGACGACCGTCGACTTCGCCGGGGACGACACCGCGAGCTGGATCGCGGTGCTGCCGGTGGCGGCGATCGAGCAGCACGGTCCCCACCTGCCGGTCCATACCGACACCTGCATCGCCGAGGGGATGATCGCCCGGGTGATCGAACTTCTGCCCGCCGACCTGCCGGTGACATTCCTGCCCGTCCAGGCGATCGGCAAATCGAACGAGCACATCTCCTCGCCCGGCACGCTGACCTCGACCTGGGAGACCACCACCCGGCTCTGGCTCGACATCGGCGAGAGCGTCCACCGCGCCGGCGTCGAGAAGCTGATCATCGTCAACGCCCACGGCGGCAACGTGCCGATGGTCGACATCGTCGCCCGCGAGCTGCGGGTGAAGCACGACATGCTGGCGGTCGGCACGGCGTGGTCGCGTTTCGGCCACCCCGACGGCCTGCCGAGCGGCGACGAGAACCTCTACGGCATCCACGGCGGCGAGATCGAGACCTCCATCATGCTGCATCTCCGGCCCGACCTCGTGCGCATGGCGCATGCGACCGATTTCCGCTCGACCCAGCTCGACTTCATCGCGGAGTTCGCCCACCTCCGCGCCCATGGCCCTGCGCAGTTCGGCTGGAAGGCGCAGGACCTCAATCCGGCCGGCACCGTCGGCAACGCGGCTTTGGCCACTGCCGAGAAGGGCAAGGCCGTCGTCGACCACCAGGCCGCCGCCTTCGTCGCCCTCTGCCGCGACGTTCACGGCTTCGATACAAGGCGGCTCTGGCGGCCCTGAGCGCGGCGAGACCGGCCTCGGCCGGGCGCCGCCCGGGCCCCGCGAGACTCCATTGC
>JAEZEN010000406.1 GCA_023433185.1 Pseudomonadota bacterium
CTTGCCTCCGACGAGGCAGAGGAGCGGCGGCGTTCCATCGATCTCGGCGACGAAATGATCGCGGGAAATCCGGCCCGTGAAGCTCGCCCCGCTGCGGGGAAGCGGGCGAACGCCACTGTAGCGATAGACGATGTCCTGTGGACGGACGGCAATGCAGGGAAAGACATAGGACAGAGACTTCAGGATGTAATCGACCTCATCGTCCTCGCAGCGCGCATCGCCCGGCCGATCGACCCGAATGTCGGTCGAGCCGAGAAGCACACGTCCGAGATAGGGGAAGGCGATGCAGACCCGACCGTCGACATTCTCGAAGTAGATCATGTGCCCGTTGAGAGCACGGACAAGGCCGGGATGATCGAGGATCAGATGCGAGCCCTTGGTGCCGCCGACATATGGCGCGGGCGGCTGCTCGCTGCCGACGAGGAACGCATTGGTCTCGTCGAGCCAGGCGCCGGTGGCGTTGACGATCACCTCCGTTTCGACCTCGATCTCTTCGCCCGACAGCGCATCGGTGAGGATGAGTCGCGCCCCCACCCGGCGCGTGGCGGCGAGGTGATTGATCGCCAGGGCCGCGGGATTGGCGCCGAGCCCGTCGCCGACAAGCTCGATACCGAGGCGCTCGGGGTGGCTGATCCAGGCGTCGTGATAGGTCGCCGAAAAGCGGACCGTGGGCGGGAGGTCGGGCCACAGCACTGCCGTCGCGACGCGTCCACGGAAAACGTGTCGGGGCATCGTCCGACACTCGCGAGAGAGGAAGTCGTACATTTCAAGGCCGGCCTTGACCGCCAGCGCCCCGCGTTCGGCAGGCCGGCCGCGCAGGCCGAGCACGCTGAAGACGCTGTTGAGAAGACCGCTGAAGACGTGATGGATCGGCACCGTCGTCGGCAGGGGCCGGACAAAGTGCGGCGCATTGCGAAGAAGGGCATCACGCTCGCGAAGCGATTCCCTCACGAGCGCGATCTCGCCGTTCTCGAGGTAGCGGAGGCCGCCGTGGATCATGCGGGAGGGTGCCGAGCTACAGGCGCCGCAGAAGTCGTCGCGCTCGACGAGCAGGACGCGCACGCCCTGCAGCGCCAACTCGCGGAACGTGCTGATGCCGTTGATGCCGCCGCCGACGACGACGGCCTGCACCTCCGGCCTCGCCTTCAGCTCGGCGAGCATCTCTTCCCGCGTTCCGGCCATAGCCTGCCCGTCGACCGGCGCGCGCGCCGGCCCTGCTCCTGTTCCCCTTGTGCCGCTCAGGCGTGAATGCCGGAGAGGTGACGTGCCGCCGCGGCGTCGATCGCGGCAAGCTCGGCCGCGCCGAGGTGGATGCCGCCGGCGCGGGCATTTTCCTCCGCCTGCTGCGGATTGCGAGCCCCGCAGAGGGCGAAGGTTATCCCGGGCCGCCGGATCGTCCAGGCGATGACCAGTTCCGCGACGGTCGCGCCAAGTCCGTCGGCGACCGGTTGGACCGCGGCGGCGAAGGCGACCGCGCGCCGCCGGTTCTCGACGCTGAAGCGCGGATCGGCGATGCGGAGGTCGTCGCCCTCGAAGGTCCGCTCGGGACCGATCCGGCCGGTGAGCAGGCCGAGCGCGAGCGACGAGTAGCTGAGGATCGACACCCCGCTGGCGACGCAGAGCGGGACGATCTCCGCCTCGATGTCGCGGTGGATCATGCTGTACTGCTCCTGCACGGCATCGAGCCCGCCGACGGCGAGGTAGGCCGAGAGGTCGGCCGGCGTGAGGTTGCTCGCGCCGATCGCGCGGATCTTGCCCGCCTGCCGGAGATCGAGGAGCGCGCCCATCGTCTCGGCGACCGGCGTGGTCGGGTCCTGCCAGTGGGTGATGTAGAGGTCGACGTGGTCGGTGCCGAGGCGGCGGAGGCTCGCATCGAGCTCGTGGGCGATCGATTCCGGGCCGAGGTAGCGATGCACCGGCCGGCCGTCCTGGTCGAAGAAGTGGTTGCCCTTCGTCGTGTGCCAGACGAGGCCGCACTTGGTGGCGAGGACGACTTCGTCGCGGCGACCGGCGATCGCCTTGCCGACGATCTCCTCGGAGCGCCCCATGCCATAGGCCGGTGCGGTGTCGATGAGCGTGACGCCGGCGTCGATCGCCGCCCGGATCGCGGCGACGGAGTCGGCCTCGTCGGTGCCGCCCCACATCCAGCCGCCGATCGCCCAGGTGCCGAGGCCGATTGCCGAGGCGCCGACGCCCGAGGCTCCGATCGTGCGGGTTTCCATCGCCGGGGTGTTCATGTCGCTACCTGCCGATCATCTTGAGGACGCCGTTTGCCGTCGCTTCGTCGAGGACCATCGCCTTGACGTGGCGGCCGCGGAGGGCGGCGCAGATGGGCGCCACCTTGTTGGCACCGGCGGCGACGCCGATGGTGAAGGGAATGGCGTCGAGCTCGGCCGGGCTCATGGCGACGAGCCGGGCGTTGAGCTCGTAGTCGCAGACCGCACCATCACTGTCGACGAGGTGGGCGAGAAGTTCGCCGGCGGCGCCAGCCTTCTCGATCTCGGCACGATCGCCGCGCGAGGTCGGGTGGAGGTCGTAGTAGCTCGAATCGCCGGAGAGGATCGAGCCGATGCCGAGGACGGCGACGCGGGCCCGCCGGGCGCGCGCGAAGACGTCGGTCACCGACTTCATCTTCATCAGCATGTTCTTCTCGGCGACGCTGTCGGCGAACAGCGGCGCATGGATCAGGAAGGCCTGGCCGCCGAGCTTGTCGGCCATCTGCGTCGCGACATGGTTGACGTCGGTATAGTGCTTGCCCTGCACGCAGCCCGTCGCCGGCACCACCTCGACGGCGAAGGAGCGCTCGGGATCGAGCATCTCGACCACGGCGCTGACCCCCTTGCCGCCGGTGATGCACACCGTGTCGCCGTCCTGGAGCCGCTCGAGCAGCAGGCCCGCCGCGGCCGCGCCGACCTGGTGGAGGATGGTGTGCGGGTTGGGCGAGGCCGTCGGCGTGATCCGCACCGCCTCGAGGCCGGTCGCCTCGCGGAAGCGGGCCTCGAGGTCGAACAGTGCCTGGTACTGGCTGCGGATGGTGATCTCGATCATCCCCATCTCGCGGCCCTGCTTGATGAGGCGGTTGACCTTGGCGTGGGACAGCTTGGTGATCTTGGCGATCTCGGCCTGGGTGATGCCCTCGTGGAAGTGCATCACCAGCACAGTGTAGATCTGCCGGGCCGCCTCGTAGCGCTGGAAGTCGTTCGCGATCCGCATGATTCCCTCACCTCGTCTTGTGGCGGTGAAGGTAATGGTCGAACGACACGGCGACGAGAAGGATCGAGCCGCGGATGATGTCCTGCCAGTAGACCGAGACGTCGAGAAGGGCGAGGGAACTCGACACCACCGAGAGGAGGATCGCCCCGAGGATGGCGCCGTAGATCGTCCCCTGCCCGCCCGAAAGGCTCGCGCCGCCGATCACCGCCGCGGCGATGACGTTGAGCTCCATGCCGAGCCCGAAGGTCGGCTGGGCGGAGCCGAAGCGCGCCATGTAGATGATGCCCGCGACGCCGGCCAGCGTCGAGCAGAGCACCGTGGTGAAGAAGATGACGCGCTTGGTGCGGATGCCGGAATAGGCCGCCGCCTTCTCGTTGCTGCCCGTGTAGAAGATCTTGCGGAAGGCGGTCGAGCGGCGGAGCAGGAAATCGAACACGACGACGAAGACGACGAAGATGATAATGACGAACGGGATGACGCCGATCGACCCCTGGCCGATGAACTTGAATTCCGCCGGCTGGGTGAAGAGGCCGAGCGGCCGGCCGCCGGTGAGGAGGAGGCAGACGCCGCGGGCGATGACCATGAAGGCCAGCGACACGATGAAGTGATGGAGGCCGATGCGGGTGACGCAGAAGCCCATCGCCGCGCCGATGCCGGCCGAGGCGAGGATGGCGAGCGCCGAGGCCACCCAGGGATCGACCCCGGCGAGGAACAGCCAGCCCGCCAGCACCATGGCGAAGGCGACGACCGAGCCGACCGACAGGTCGATGCCGCCGGAGATGAGCAGGATCGTCATGCCGACGACGACGATGCCCTCGACCGCGAAGGCCATGGTCATCGCCCGCATGTTCTCCCACGTCAGGAAGTAGGGCGAGGCGAAGCTCATCGCGGCGAAGAGCAGGAGGATGATCAGGATCAGCCCGCCCTCGCGGGCGCGGACCAGCCGGCCGAGCATGCTGTCCTGGCCGCCCGAGCGCGCCGGCGTCTCGTCGGGAATGGGGCGCGCGGCGTCGCTCAATGGCGTGTCTCCGACGGGCTGCCCGGCGCCGCTTCCCCGTCCTGCCCCGTGAAGGACGCAAGGCGCATGATGTTCTCCTCGGTAAGCGCCGCGCCCGCGACCGTGCCGCTGATCTCGCCCTCGCGGACCACCAGCACCCGGTCGCACAGGCCGATCAGCTCGGGCTGTTCGGACGAGACGACGACGATGCCGACGCCGTCGCGGGCGAGATCGCGGAG
>JAEZEN010000151.1 GCA_023433185.1 Pseudomonadota bacterium
CCTCTGGTACGACGCCAACGGCGATGAGAAGGGAGGCGCCGCCAAGCTCGCCAAGCTTTCCAAAGGCCTCGAACTCAGCCACGAGCACTTCGAGATCATCTGATCCCATTTGCCCTTCGGGCCGCCGTCGAAAACGAAACGGGCGCCCGCGAGGACGCCCGATCGGTTTGGCCGATGATGCGGCGGCCTACTGCGCGGTGGCGATGCCCGCCTCCTCGGTGACGGCGTGGCTGAACGCGCCCTCCGGCTTCTGGGTGATCACCGGGTCGGACCCGCCCGAGAGCAGGATCTCGACGGTGCGCTCGTAGTCGGCCTCGACCAGCGAGCCGTTCGAGCCCTCGATCAGCTTGGCGATCTCGCCCATCATCCGCTTCTGGTGGTTCTCGGTCTGGGCGCCGGTCTCGTCGTTCTCGAGCACGATCATCGCCGCCTCGTCGGGGTTCTCCTTGGCCCATTCCCAACCCTTCATCGAGGCCTTCACGAAGCGGGCCATCTTGTCGACGAAGGCGGCATCCTCGAGGTTGCTCTCGAGCACGTAGAGCCCGTCCTCGAGCGTCGCCATGCCCTCGTCCTCGTACTTGAAGACCACCAGTTCTTCCGCCGGGATGCCGGCGTCGATGACCTGCCAGTACTCGTTGTAGGTCATGGTCGAGATGCAGTCGGCCTGCTTCTGGATCAGCGGGTCGACATTGAAGCCCTGCTTGATGACCGTGACGCCCTCGGGTCCGCCCTCGGTGGGGATGCCGAGATGCGACATCCACGAGAGGAACGGATACTCGTTGCCGCCGAACCACACGCCGAGGGTCTTGCCCCGGAAGTCCTCGGGCGAGGTGATGCCGGTCTCCTTGCGGCAGGTCAGCATCAGGCCCGACGACTTGAAGGGCTGGGCGATGTTGACCAGCGCCACGCCCTTCTCGCGGGTGGCGAGCGCCGACGGCATCCAGTCGACCACGACGTCGGCACCGCCGCCGGCGATCACCTGCGGCGGGGCGACGTCCGGACCGCCGGGATTGATCGTCACATCGAGGCCTTCCTCCTCGTAGAAGCCCTTGTCCTTGGCGACGTAGTAGCCGGCGAACTGGGCCTGGGTGACCCACTTGAGCTGCAGCGTCACCGGGTCGGCGGCGTTGGCCGATGCGAAGCCGAGCCCCAGGCCGATCGCGAGTGTTCCGAGGAATAGATTGCGCATTGTCTTCTGACCTCTCCCAGTCGAGCCGTTGAAGCCGTCCTCACCGGGTGCGGAAGGACGGATGCCAGAACGTCACGGCGCGCTCGATCAGCGCCATGACGCCATAGAACACGGAGCCGGCGAGCGCCGCCACCGCGATTTCGGCCCACACCATGTCGGTGGCGAGGCGGCCGATCTCGGTCGAGATGCGGAAGCCCATGCCGACGGTCGGCGTGCCGAAGAATTCGGCAACGATGGCCGCGATGAGGGCCAGCGTCGAGTTGATCTTGAGGGCATTGAAGATGAAAGGCAGGGCAGCCGGCAGACGGAGCTTGAGGAGGGTCTGCCCGTATCCGGCGCCATAGGTCCGCATCAGGTCGCGGTGCATCGCATCCGAGGCGGCGAGACCGGCGACGGTGTTCACCAGCATGGGGAAGAAGGTCATGATGACGACCACGGCGGCCTTCGACGGCCAATCGAAGCCGAACCACATGACCATGATCGGCGCCATGCCGATGATCGGCAGGGCCGACATCAGGTTGCCCACCGGCAGCAGCCCGCGCTTCAGGAACGGCACCCGGTCGGCGAGGATGGCGACGACGAAGCCGGAGAGACAGCCGATCGCGTAGCCGATCAGGACCGCCTTGAGGAAGGTCTGCCGGAAGTCGGCCCAGAGGATGTGGGTCGAGGACGCCATCTTCGCCCAGATCGCCGACGGTGCCGGCAGGAGGACCGCCGGGACGCCGGCCCCGCGCGCGATCGCTTCCCAAAGGAACAGCAGGCATGCCCCGAAGATCAGCGGCACCACCACGCGGAGCAGGAGGGAGAGCACGCGGCTCGTCGGCTCCGCGACGGAGAGGACCGTGACCAGCCGCCAGGCGAGCAGCCACGACGCCGCCACAAGTCCCCAGAACCCCCAGCCCGCCGCGCCGACGAGCCCGGGCAGGACCGTGAGCGCCTGCCACGCGCCGAGATGCGCCCCGATCGCCACAACGAGGCCGTCGGAGAAGGCCACGCGCTCCGGGAAGCCGGCCACGGCCGTGGCGAGCAGCAGCAGGAAGAGCGTGAGCTGCGCCTGCGGCCCGAGTTCGATCAGCGAGACCGGCCCGCCCGCCGCGAGCGGGGCGAGCGCGGCGACGATGGTTGCCGCGAGCGCGAGGAAGGCCTGCCAGGAACGGAGGAGCGTCACGACGCCGCCCCGACGATCGCCGCCGCCACACGCTCGCCGGAGAGGCGGGCGCCGCCGCAGGTCTGGATGAGCGGGCCGGCCAGAGCTTCGCCGGCAAACCATATGCGGTCGGCGACCGGCTGCGCGAGCACCCGCCGCGCCGCCGCGCGCCCAGGG
>JAEZEN010000187.1 GCA_023433185.1 Pseudomonadota bacterium
GGGGCGATCGCTGCCCACTCCCTGTCGCTCAAATCATGTCGTCCCGTCATCAAGCCCTCCATCCTCAGGAAAACTTGAATCACCACAACACCCGACAGGGAAGCCCTCTTATGAGTTCACGACCTAGTCCGCTATTGTGGAATATGTAATGCTATAGCGGATGCCGGATGCTATCGTCGCCCGTGCGCGGTGGCAATGGGGCTTGCGCGGGCCGAAGGAGGCACCGGTGGACCAGATCGTCGAATTCTCGCCGAGGCAGCGGATGCGCGGCCTTGGGCGGGCCTTCGATATTCTCGCCCTTCTGCGGGAACGGGGGGCTCCCCTGCGGCCTTACGAGATCGCCACCGGGCTCTCCGCGCCGAAATCCTCGACCTACGAACTCGTCAACCTCCTCCTGTCCGAGGGGGTGCTCGAATATGCCGACAAGGAGGGCAGGGTCTTTCTCGGGAGGCGGCTCTACTTCCTCGGCCTCGCCTACCAGCGGCGCTTCGACGTGACGCGCGAATGCCGGACCTATCTCGACCACCTCGCCGAGACGACGCGGGAGACCGCTCAGCTCTGCATGCTCGACGGCGACAAGTACACGGTCGCCATGATGCACGAGGGTCGGCGGCCCTTCCGCATCAGCTCGGATGTCGGCGAGCCGGTGCCGATTCCGTGGACGGCCTCGGGGCGGTTGCTCGTGTCGCACATGAGCGACGCGGAGATCCTCGCCTTCATTCCGCCGGGCGACTTCGACCTGCCGCGCGGCGGGCGGCTCGACCCGGCGGCGTTTCTCGCCGAGGTCCACGGTGCGCGCGAAGCGGGATTCTTCTCCTTCGAATCCATCGCCGACAGCTTCACCCACTGCTTCGCCGCGCCGGTCTTCCAGGACGGGAGCACCTGCGTCGCGACGCTCTGCCTGATCGCGCCGCGCGAGGACGCCGTCGCGCATCACGCCCGCTATCGCGAGGCGCTCGTCGCCTGTGCGGCCGAACTGACGGAGAAGCTCAAGTCGGCGCCGAAGGGTCTGGCCGTGGCAGGCATCGTCTGATCCGGACGGTCAGGCACGCCGCGACTCGATCCGGTTGAGCATGTCGGCCAGGTCGTCGGCATCCTCGCCGCTGAGCCCGGTCGATGCCGAGCCGCTCACTTCCGCCGGCCCGCCCGTGGTGTGGTCCCAGACCGACCAGGTCTCGCCGTCGTCGTCCTGCCGGGCATAGTAGCGGTCGCGCCGGGCGCGGAACCGCAGGTGCCACGCCTTGCGCTTCACGGCACGATGCCGCGCGGCGACGGCGTTCAGCATGTCGACCAGCTCGTCGATGTCCTCGCCAGGCACGTTCTCGTGGTACGCGCCGTTCACCTCCGCGAGGCCACCGGTCGTCCGGTCGAGGACCATCCAGCCTTCGCCATTGGGGTCGCGCTGTGCGTAGTAGAGTGGCTTCATGCTCCTACCCTAGCAAACCTCGAACCGCCCCGATGCGGCGCCGTTCACAGCCCATTTCGCAGCGCCGGGCTATCGCGAAGCTGCCCGCCCGTGCCGTATCATCCTCGGCGGGCGCCATGTCCGGGAGATGTCGATGCGAATTCCTGTCGTCCTCGCGACCCTGCTGGCGGCCCTGCCCGCGGTCGCCCTCGCACAACCCCCCATGCCGACCGGAAGTTCCGTCCCCGGCCAGTGTGCATGGCAGTGGATGACGGGCGCCGGCCTCGGCATCTGGGCGGAGCGCTGCGATCTCGCGACCGGCGTGTGGACGCCGCGTTTCGACGAGACGCTGCCCGGCTTCGTGCTCACCGTGGATGGCAGCGACGAGACGGTGATCCTCCAGGCTTTCGAGAAGCCCGCCGACGCCCCGGTTGCGGCGATCCTGCCCGAACTGCGGGAACGCGGCTACATCCCGGATGACGACGATTGCGTCTTCGAGGCCGTCGCCCTCCGCCCGGCCCCGCGCACCGTCACCTTCCATGAGATCCGGCCGACCGGGGCGCGGCAGGAGGCCTTTGCTGCGACGCCGGCCGACGAGGTCCCCGAGCCGCCCTGCGGCGAATATGGCTGGGGCACCCACGGGGTCCGCTACTTCATGACCGACATCCGCTTTCCCGGGCGCGTGCTCTACGTCAATACCGGCCAGGACGGAACGATGTTCGACGATACGACCATCACGATGATGGAGTAGCCCGGAATGCACGGCCTGATCGGCAGGATGACGGCGAAGCCCGGCCGGCGCGACGCGCTGGTCGCCGCGATCCTCGAGGGCAGCGGCACCATGCCGGGCTGCCGGAGCTATGTCGTCGCCTGCGATGCGGCGGACGCCGATGCGGTCTGGATCACCGAGGTCTGGGATGACGAGGCCGCGCACCGGGCGTCGCTGCAGCTGCCGGCGGTCCGTGCCGCCATCGCGCGGGCCATGCCGCTGGTCGCGGATTTCGGCCCGGGCTTCACGACCGTGCCGGTCGGCGGCAGCGGGTTCTGATCGCCCGGGTGCTCTCCGGCCCGCTCACTGCGGGAGGATGCCGGTCGACAGCGCCCCGGCCCGCGGCACGCCGAAATCGGGGGCCAGCGCGGCGATGCCGACGGGCGTCATGCCGATGACGAAAGGCTCGCCATGGGCATCCTGGAGGAGGAACATGTCGAAGCCGTTCCGGTAGCGGATGATGTCGCCCAGTCGCGGCGTCTCGGTCTCGGGCAGCGAGGCCATCGACTTGCCGCGCGCCACCCGGCCGAGCACGTAGCCGGTGAAGCCCGGCGAATTGAATCCGACATCGGGCTTGTTGACGCTCGAGAACCGCGTGTTGCGGGACTGGAGATCGAGGACGCGGGAGAGCAGGCGGGCAAGCTGGTCCGAGCTGTCGGCAAGGCTCTCCGCGTCGGCGGGCGTCACCGGATGAAGGTGCTGCGCGAGCGCCACCGTCAGGCCGATATGCTCCTTGAGCGAGGCGACGACCGCCTCCGACTCGCCCAGTTGCACGTCGGTATAGGCGAGGTCGGCGCGGAGCCGGCCCAGCCATGTCTCGGCGACCGCCAGGCGGCCCATGCCGCCGAGCACCTGGAGGCGGGCGGTCGCCAGCGCGCCGGTGAGGCCGGCAATCTCCTCCCGGGCCCCGGCGAGTTCGGTCTCGAGGCGGACGACCGTCGCCCGTGCCGTATCGCGCTCGCCGGTCCGCAGCATCGCGAGGTTGCGGCTCTTGGTCAGCGCATCCTTGACCGCGGCAAGTTCCGAGCGGTTGCGGAGCATCTCGAGCTTGGCCTGGTTGACCACCCCGACGCCTTCGGCGAACCGCGCCCGCCCCTCCTCGAGCTGGGTGAGCGCGGTGCTTGCCCCGAGCCGGGCTGCCTCGGCATCGGCCCGCGCGGCGAGGGCGGCGGCGCCGGACGCGGCGATTCGCCGATGCGCGTCCTCGAGCGCGAGCATCGTGTTCCAGACCAGGCCGCCGGCGACCGCGGCGATGGCGAGGACGACGGCGGCGACGGTCCATGACAGGCGGCGTTCGCGCGCGACGAGGGCGGCGACGTCCGGGGCGGGAATGATCGCGTCCCTCATGGCAGGGTACCCACCCGGGCGCGGAGGTCGTTGCGGATCAGCCCGGCATAGGCGCGGGCGAGCGGCGCGATCTGGTCGTTGGGGTCGCCGGCGCGGGCGAGCTGGACCCACCGGGCACGAAGCCTCGCGAGGAAGGCGATCCGGTGGCGGCGGCCCCGCCCGAGGACGAGCGGCAGGAGCGAGACCGCGACCAGGAAGCTCCCTGCCGCGATGAAGACCGGGGCGCCGAGGCCACCGGCCGGCTCGAGGACGAGGGCGGCGGTAACAAGCCCGAGGCCGGCCGCCAAGGCCAGGAGTCCGACTGCCGAGAGGATGCGGGCCGATCGCCGGAGGGCCGCTACGGCCCGGTCGTAACCGGGCGGCTCGACGCCGCTTCTGCGGGTCGTCCGGGGATGTCTGGGGTCGGCATGCAGCCCTGTCATGACGGCCGATTTCCCGGTGGGGAAGTCACCGGACGATCGTAGCACCATCGGTGACTCTGTTCCACCGCCCGATTGGCCGTCGCACGCAGTCCGGGCGTGTCGTCCGCGCCCGCTCCGATGCGCCTCCCGGGGGGGCGCCTCTCTCGAGTCCCGCCGCTGGCGGCATGGTCGGCGCCGGGGTGCACGTCCTTCGCCAGCAGCCCGCTTGCGGCGCCGCAGGCGTATTCTTATATACGCCGGGAACCCGCGCGTCCCGGGGACTCCCTTGGCGCGCGAAATCACGATAAGGGGACCGGCACACACTTCGGGAACGGACCTTCATACCCGCCTCGAAGGTGCGGGGGCCAGAACGGACCCGCCCGGTTTGCCGAAAGGAGATGGGAATAATGGCTAAAGTCATTGGCATCGACCTTGGCACGACCAATTCTTGCGTAGCCGTCATGGACGGGCGAGACGCCAAGGTCATCGAGAATTCCGAGGGCGGGCGGACGACCCCGTCCATCGTCGCCTTCACCAACGACGGCGAGCGCCTCGTCGGCCAGCCGGCCAAGCGCCAGGCGGTGACGAATCCCGAGCGCACGATCTTCGCGGTGAAGCGCCTCATCGGCCGCCGCTACGACGATCCGATGGTCGAGAAGGACAAGAAGCTCGTCCCCTACAAGATCGTCAAGGCGCCCAACGGCGACGCCTGGGTCGAGGTCGACGGCAAGACCTACTCGCCCTCGCAGATCTCGGCCTTCATCCTCCAGAAGATGAAGGACACCGCCGAGGCGTTCCTCGGCGAGAAGGTCGAGCAGGCGGTGATCACCGTGCCGGCCTATTTCAACGACGCCCAGCGCCAGGCCACCAAGGACGCTGGCAAGATCGCTGGCCTCGAGGTGCTGCGCATCATCATCGAGCCGACGGCGGCTGCGCTCGCCTACGGCCTCGACAAGAACGACGGCAAGACGATCGCGGTCTATGACCTTGGCGGCGGCACGTTCGACGTCTCGATCCTGGAGATCGGCGACGGCGTGTTCGAAGTGAAGGCGACCAACGGTGACACGTTCCTCGGCGGCGAAGACTTCGACAACAAGCTGGT
>JAEZEN010000434.1 GCA_023433185.1 Pseudomonadota bacterium
GGAGGTCGGTCTCGCGCGCGCCCGGCGCGCCGCCCATGACATGGACCGAGGCGACGGTCGGCCGGTCGCAGACGACGACGGTGACGCCCGACTTGAGGCGCGCGTCGCACGCATTGCCGACGGTGAGGCCGCCGACATCGGTGAGGAGGTTGCGGAGGGCGGCAGGGGGCATGGCGGGCTCGGTCCACAGGGTCCGCAGATGCAGGAACCCCGGCGTCGCCGCCGGGGTTCCAGGTCGATGCCGGGAAAGGACGGCGTCAGTTCAGGTAGTCGTAGGTGCCGTTCTTCCACTCGTAGAAGACGTAGCCCGGCAGGGTGACGTCGCCTTTGTCGTCGAACTTCACGTCGCCGAGCACGGTCTTGTAGTCGCCGGCCGCGAGTTCCGCGACGACCGGGTCGAAGTCGGTGCTGCCGGCGGCGTTGACCGCATCGGCCCAGGCCTGGATGGCGCCGTAGGTGTAGAGCGAGTAGCCCTCGGCGGTCTTGCCGGCGGCCTCGAGCGCGTCGACGACCGGCTTCGCGATCGGGTTCTTGCGCGGATCCGGCGAGAAGGTCATCAGTGTCCCGGCGCCGGCATCGCCGGTGATCTGCCAGTATTCGTCGGTGACGAGCGCATCGCCCGAGACCAGCAGGGTGTCCATGCCCTGGTCGACCATCTGGCGCTTGATGAGGCCGGCTTCGGTGTGATAGCCGCCGACATACAGCACGTCGATATTGGCCGCCTTGAGCTTGGAGACCAGCGCGCTGTAGTCCTTCTCGCCCGCATTATACGATTCGTTGAGGACTTCGGTCTTGCCGGCCTCGTTCATGTACTTGCGGGTCTCGTCGGCGAGGCCTTTGCCGTAGGCGCTCTTGTCGTCGATGATCGCGATGTTCTTGTCGCCGAAGTGCTCGGCGAGATAGGCGCCGGCGACCTGGCCCTGCTGGTCGTCGCGGCCGCAGACGCGGAACACGCCGGGGCCGGGCCGTTCGTCGGTGAATTTCGGGGTGGTCGAGGCCGGCGAGATCTGGACGATGCCCTCGTCGTTGTAGACCGCCGATGCCGGGATCGAAGAACCCGAGCAGAAGTGGCCGGCGACGAAGGTGACGCCCTTGCCGGCAAGCTGGTTGGCGACGGCGACCGCCTGCTTGGGATCGCAGGCATCGTCACCCACCTCGAGGACGAGCTGCTCGCCGAGGACGCCGCCGGCAGCATTGATGTCGGCGACCGCCTGCTCGGCACCGGCCTTCATCTGGGCGCCGAAGGCGGCATACTGGCCGGTCATCGGGCCGACGGTGGCGATGGTGATGTCGGCGCTGGCGGAGGCGCCGAAGGCGACGATCGCCGACACTGCCACGCCGGCGAAAAGTACTTTCTTCATGTGAAACGACTCCCCTGGAGTTCTCGGTGACGTTGCTACCGAACTGAAAGCCGGGCGGAACCCCAGCCTAGGGCAAGCGTATCGCGCCCCGAAAACCTGCGCAACTCGCTTCAATTGCGACAGGAGCCCGGCGCTCCGCCGCCTCTACTTGAGCCGCCAGGAAAGTGGCCCGGAGCGCTGGTAGAGCCAGGAATACTGGCCGGCCATCTGCCGGGCGCGGGTGATCCGGTAGCCGAGCCCGCCGAGGGCGAGGAGCACGACGGCGTCGACCAGGAAATGGTGGAGCGACAGCAGCGTCCCCTCGAACAGGGCATAGTGGATGAAGCGCACCGCGCAGTTGAGGAGCAGCAGGTAGAGGAGGAGGTAGATGATCGGCCGCCAGGTTATCGCCACGGCGCGCCCGGTGAGATAGGCCGCCCCCCCCCCGAGGAAGCAGGTGATGAGGCCGAAGTCGATGATGCCGCGTTCGAAGATGAAGCCCTGCATGTCCCTGTCGGCCCCTAGTGGCGGCCGCCCTCCAGATAGGCCGCGCGCACCTCCTCGCGGGCCAGCAGCTCGCGGCCGCTGCCCGACATGGTGATGACCCCGTTGACCATCACGTAGCCGCGATGGGCGAGCTTGAGGGCATGATAGGCGTTCTGCTCGACCAGGAACACGGTCAGCCCGTCGTTCCGGTTGAGGGTGCGGAGCACGTCGAAGATCTGGCGCACGATCAGCGGCGCGAGGCCGAGCGAGGGCTCGTCGAGGAGGAGGAGCCGCGGTCGGCTCATCAGCGCCCGGCCGATCGCGAGCATCTGCTGCTCGCCGCCCGACAGCGTGCCGCCGCGCTGGCCGGCACGACGCTTGAGCACCGGGAACATGTCGTAGATCTTGGCGAGGTCCTCGTCGAAATGGGCCATGCCGATCGTCCCGGCGCCCATCTGGAGGTTCTCGAGCACGGTCATGCGCGGGAAGATCCGCCGGCCCTCGGGCGACTGGGCGATCGACCTCCGCATGATCTCGTGGGTCGGGGTGCGGGTGATGTCGGTGCCGTCGAACACGATGCGCCCGTCGCGGGCTTGCGGCGTGCCGCAGATGGTCATCATCAGCGTCGACTTGCCGGCGCCGTTGGCGCCGATCATGGTGACGATCTCGCCCTCGTTGACGTCGAGGTCGACGCCGCGGAGCGCGACGATCTTGCCATAAAAGGTGGTGACGCCGCGGACGGAGAGGAGGGGCGCGCTCATGCCCCCACCTCCTGTTCGACCGCTTCGACCTCTTCGTCCTCGACGCCGAGATAGGCGGCGATGACCTTGGGGTCGTTGCGCACGAACTCGGCCGTGCCGTCGGAGATCTTCTGGCCGTAGTCGAGCACGACGATATGGTCGGAGATTTCCATCACCCCGCCCATGTCGTGCTCGATGAGGAGGATCGAGATCCTATGCTCGCGGCAGATGAAGCGGAGCAGCTCGTTGAGCTCGGCGGACTCGCGCGGGTTGAGGCCGGCGGCCGGCTCGTCCAGGCAGAGCAGCACCGGGTCGGTGCACATCGCCCGGGCGATCTCGAGCCGTCGCTGCGCGCCGTAGGGGAGATCTCCCGCCGCATCGTCCGCGCGGTCGATCAGCGCCACCCGCTCGAGCCAGTAGGTCGCCTTCTCCATCGCAGTGCGGAGGCCGTCGCGATAGCCCGGCAGTCCGAACAGGCCCCCGATCGTGAAGCTCGACGCCGACATCAGCCGGTTGTGCTGCGCCACCAGCAGGTTCTCGAGCGCCGTCATGCCGCCGAACAGGCGCACGTTCTGGAAGGAGCGGGCGACGCGGGCATG
>JAEZEN010000333.1 GCA_023433185.1 Pseudomonadota bacterium
GTGCCAGGTAGCCGACCGAGACGAGATGCGGGCCGACATCGCCGGCATGGGCGTGGCGGCCCCGGTCGCCGAAGGTGTAGAGCTGCTCGACATAGCCGAGCTTCAGCGGCGTCTGTTCCTCGACCCAGGCGCGCAGTCCGACGTCGAGCGTGCGGTGGCGGAGCGGGTCGAACGGGCCGAAGGGCAGTCCGTCGGGTTCGGCGCGGTCGCCCGGTGCGACGACGAGGATCAGCGGTTCGTCCGCGTCGACGGCGACGATCGCCGCCGTCAGGCCGATCTCGATCGGGGGGCGGGCGATATCGGTCACGCCACTGTCAGGCCTCGAGGCCGAGCGCGAAGGGCGTGTTCTCGGCGGTGAACTCGCCGCGGCCGATCGCCCGCACCGCATCGACCATCCGCCCGTTCCGTCCGAGCAGTGCATCGCCGATCTCGACGAGCCGCGCATTGGGCGTGGCGAAGCGCGAGGCGGCGCGCATGCGCTGCGCGATGTCGGCCTCGTCGCGGTCGGGCTTGAGGGCGCAGAGCGTGATGTAGGCGGCCGCGGTCGAGCGGCTGATGCCGGCGTAGCTGTGGGCCACGATCGGCCGGACCGGATGCCAGGCGCCGATGAAGCCGACCAGCCGCTCGACGTGCTCGCTCGCCGGCAGGATCATGCCGTCCATCGGCTCGACGATGTCGTTGATGCCGAGAAAGAGATGGTTGGCTTCCGGGATCGTGTCGGGCCGCACGACAGGCGTGTTGTCGTTGATCAGGCTGACGAGGTGGCTGGCGTTCGAGCGGGCGACGGTCTCGGCGATGCGCGAGAGCGGGCAGACATAGACCTGTGGCATTGGGGCTCCATGGCGTTGCGGCGCGATTTTACGCCGCCCGTCGCCGCCGGTCACGCATTCGCTGCGGCCGCCAGCACCGCGAAGCGGGCGAGAAACCGCTTCTCGGCCGTGGCCGCCGGCCAGGGGGCGAGGTCGAGGGAGGCGGCCTCTACGCCACGCGGGCTGCCGAAGAAGCGCTTCGCCTCGGCTTCGGCGAAGCCGGCGAGCCGCGTCGCCTCGTAGTAGGCTGCGATGCGGTCGGCGGCCTTGATCGCCGCCGTCAGTTTCGGCGGAACCGGGGTGGGAACGCCGAAGCGGCGATGTATTGCGGCGAGGAGGCGCGCCTCGATCGCCTTGTACTCGCCGCCGAGCAGCGCCTTGAAGGGCGAGATCAGGTCGCCGATGACGTATTCCGGCGCGTCGTGCAGGAAGACGGCGAGGCGGCCGGCGGCGTCGAGGCCGGGGGAGGCCATGCCGGCGATCTGCTCGACCAGGAGGCTGTGCTGGGCGACCGAGAAGGGATGCGGCCCCTCGGTCTGGCCGTTCCAGCGCGCGACGCGGGCGAGGCCGCGGGCGATGTCGACGATCTCGACGTCGAGCGGCGAGGGGTCGAGGAGGTCGAGCCGGCGCCCGGACAGCATGCGCTGCCAGGCACGGGGCGGGGCACTGGGGCGGTCGGGCATGGTCGCGTCCCGTGGTTCGGGCGCGGATGGTCGCAGATTCGGGGGGCCGGCCGCCACCCGCGGGCCAAGCGGATCAGCCGGCGCTGACGTCCGTCTTCGGCCAGTCGAAGCCGGCCCAGGCGGGGAGGCTGAGTTCCACCGGGGCGCCCGCCGCCATCGCCGGCACGCCAGCATCGCGGGCCTCTTGGGCGCGGTCGAGGCGGACGATGGCGACGCCGAGGTTGCCGGTGCCCGAGCCGCTCGTGACAGAGCCCACCGTGCCGACCGGGGTCTCGCCGCTGGTGATCGGCATGCCCGCGGCGAGACCGGCGCCGCGCACGATGACCGGCCGCCGTCGCGCGGTGCCGCGATGCTGCATGCGGGAGACGACCTCCTGGCCGATGAAGCAGCCCTTCCGGAAGTCGACCCCGTTGAGGTGGTCCATCGCCACGTCATGGGGGAAGGCGTCGCCATAGGCGAAATCGGCGCCGCCGGCAGGGACGCCCAGGGCGATGCGGTGCGCCTCGTAGTCCGCCTCGCTCGCCTCGACATGATCCGGTGCCATGTCGGCTCCGGCCGGCACGATGCCGCGCCAGCCGAGCGCGGAAAGGCGCGGGTCCGGGGCGACGGGCCCGTCGAGGACAGGCGCCGCATCGGTGCCCCAGGTCGCCACGACGTCATGGTCGTCGCTGAGATCGGCGATCTCGACCCTGGCGCGGAGCTTGTAGAAGCCGAGGCGCCTGACGAAGTCGGCGACGAGGGGGCGCGCCACGTCGATGAGGAAGCGCTCGCCGTCGCGGAAGACGATGAAGTCGAAGAGGATCTTGCCCTGGGGTGCGAGCAGGGCGCCGAACACCGCCTTGCCGTCGCCGGCCGCGCTCGCGTCGGTGGTGAAGAGGTTGTCGAGGAACGATGCCGCGTCCGCTCCGCTCACCGCCACCACGCCGCGGCCCGCAAGGTCCGCAATCCGTCCGTCGCCCATGCCATGTCTCCGTGCCGCAGGACCAAGCGTTCGGCGCGTCGCCTACCTAGGGATGGCGTCCCGCCGGAGCAAGGGCGGGTGGTCAGTCGCCGACGAGGAAGAAGCGCCAGGTGCCGTCCGGTGCCAGGCCGACCCGGTAGGAGATGTAGGCGCCGTAGTCCTTCATGTCCTCGTAGTCGCCGGAGAACACCAGCTTGAACAGTTCGACCAGCTGGGGCGGGGTCAGCGCATCGACCGGATAGCGCGCGAAATAGGGCCAGATATACATCTCGTCCGGCGTGCCGGCGTCGACATGCACGTAGCCCGCCTCGAGCACCTCGATCAGGATGGCGAGGATCTCGCGGCCCTCGGGATCGCCGGACAACGCCTTCAGCGCCTCGATCGGGTCGTCGAGTTCGCGGAAGCTCAGCGCCGGGTGCTCGCCGTTGGCGTCGAAGATCGGGCGGAGCCGCTCGGGATCGCCCGTGGCCGCCGCCTCGATGATCTGCTCGCGGAGGCGGCGCACCGGCGGCGGCAGCTTCTCCGGGTCGTACTCGACGACCGGAATGTCGGTGACCGGCACCCGGACGACCATGCCGCCGCGCTCGCGCGGCCCGTCCGCGTCCATGAAGAAGTCATCCGGCGGGATCGTCGGCATCACCCGTTCCGCCGGGAGGTAGGGCTCCGCCGAGTCCGGATCGCCCGAATCCTCGCCGCGGGGGGCGGCCGCCGCAACGGCAGCAACCATCCCCAGCACGACGGCCAAACCTGCCGCACGGAGTTTCCGAATCACAGTGGCGGGCCGATCCTGCTGTCGCGACGAGATGAGAGTATAGCGTTGCACCCGGAGACGGGTAAGCCCGTCCCGCCGCCGGCCGGGCCTATTGCACCGACCGGACCACAGAGAACTCGAACCCGCGGATTCGCTCGGGGAGCGAGCCGGCGAGGCCGGCAACTGCCTCCTCGCCATAGGTCTCGATCAGTTCGGCCAGCGCGGTGAAGAGGGCCGCATGGGCGAGAATCTCGGTGTCGACGCCCTCCGCCGCCGCCGCGTCCCACGCCTCGGTCAGGTAGGTGAGCGCGAGCCGCTTCTTCTCGGCGATCTGGCGGTCCTCGGTGCTCCGCTTGACGGGTTCCGTCACGGTGCTGGTCATGGGCGCTCGGGTCCTTCGCCGGAATGGTTAACGCGACATATACCTTATCACGTCGCCGGCGACGCGCGCCGCCAACGTGAAGAAAAGGTTAACGTCACTTTAAGTCGTCGAGCGATCGCGTTAACGACGATTCACTCCTCGCGCCCGTAGCGGGCCGCGGTGTCGCGGGCGATACGCGCGCCTTCTTCCATGTAGCGCTCGATCGCCGTCGTCGCGGCCGGCGTGCAGGTTCGGTAGACGGCCTTGAAGCCGTCATAGCCGCGGTTGAAGCCCTCGACGAGGCGGGCGAGGCGCGGGCCGTCGACCTGTTCGGCGTCGATCAGGCCCTGCATCTGGTCCCGCCAGAGGGTTCCTTCGCCGGCGCCGCAAAGGTCGCGGAGGTAGTGCATGGCGCCGAGAATTTCCGAGAGGCGGATCAGGCCGTCGTCATAGGGCGCGGCGAGTACCGGAGGCGGGGCGGTTTCCTCGGCCGGTGCCGCGCCGGGCAGGGCAAGGACGGCGAAAGCGAGGGGGACGGCGAGAAGGAAGCGAAGCGTCATCGCGTCGGGGCACCCGGGGTTGGCTGCGGCGCGCGGCCGTCTGGCGGCCGCTCCGCAAGGATACGCGCGAGGATGCGCTCGGTATCGGGCGTTTTTGGGAAGCGATGAAGGTCGCTCTCGGGCACCCAAAGGGCGTCGGCGGCGTCGTCGCCGGCAAGCGGCTCGCCTGCCACCCACTCCCCGGCGAAGACGACGAGCACGAAGTGCCGCTCCGGCATTCCTGCGGCGTCGTGGAGGATGATGTCGGCGTGGTCGATGGCGCCGGTGATGGCGACGGTGAGGGCGGTTTCCTCGCGCACCTCGCGGGCCGCGGCCTCGGCGAGGCGTTCGCCGAACTCGACGCGGCCGCCGGGAAAGGCCCAGACGTCGGCGAGGGGGGGATTGGCGCGCCGGACCAGCAGGACCTGGCCGTCGCGGCGGATCAGGGTGCTGACGCCGACGACGGGGCGTCTCGGGTTCTCGGTCATCGGCGCAAGTCCCGGCAGCGGTCTGGTGGGTCGGGTCCCTATAGCATGACCGCCGGCGCGGATAGTCTCCCGGGATGAGCGGGCGATTCTTCCTCGCCGCGGCCCCGGAAGCGGTGGCGCGCGCCTTCGCGGTGGCGGTCCCTTCGGCCCTCCCGCCGCGCTACAACATCGCCCCCGGTCAGCCGATCGAGATCGTCCGGATGGCACATGGCCGGCGCGTCCCGGCGCTCGTCCGCTGGGGGTTCACCCCGTCATGGGTGAAGGACCCGCGGAAGTATGGCCCCTTCATCAACGCCCGGGCGGAGGGGATCGCCGACAAGCCGGCATTTCGCGGCGGCATGCAGTACCGGCGCTGCCTGGTCCCCGCCTCGGGCTGGTACCACTGGCAGGAGGGCCGCGACGGCCGGCGCCGGCCCTGGGCGGTGCGCCCGACCGCCGATGGGCCGATCGGTTTCGCCGGCCTGTGGGATCCGTGGCTCGGGGCCGACGGCTCCGAGATCGACGGCGGACTGATCGTCACCGTCCCGGTGGGTCCCGACATCGCCGGCATCGCCGACCGCATGCCGGCGATCGTGCGGCCCGCTGATCACGAACGCTGGCTCGACTGCGACCGGGTCGGCGCCGACGCTGCGGCGGCGCTGCTCGTCCCGGCGCCCGAAGGCAGTTTCGAGGCAGTGCCGGTGAGCGAGCGCGTCAACCATGTCGGGAACGACGACCCGGGCCTGCTGTCGCCGGAGTGAGGACGGCGGGCCGCTCAGGGGATGGCGAGCTCGATCAGGAAGGGGCCGGGCCGTCGGTTCGCGGCGGCGAACAGGTCGGCGAAGCGCTCCATCGTATCGGCGCGCGCCGCTTCGATGCCGAAGCCGCCGGCGACGCGGAGCCAGTCGATCGCCGGGTCACCGAGGTCGAACAGCGCCCCCGAAGCCGGGCCTGGCGCGGCGCCGACGGCCGCGAGTTCGCGGTCGAGGATGGCGTAGCGCTGGTTGGCGAGGATGACGGTGGTGATGTCGAGGCGTTCGCGGGCCTGGGTCCAAAGGGCCTGCACCGTGTAGAGCGCCGAGCCGTCGGCCTGGAGCGCGACGACGCGGCGGCCGGGCGCGCCGATCGCGGCCCCCGTGGCGAGCGGCAGGCCGATGCCGATCGCACCGCCGACATGGCGGAGCAGATCGTGCGGTGCGGCGTCGGCCATCGGCGGGTAGAGGCCGAAACCGTTGGTGATTCCCTCCTCGACGACCACCGCGCCCTCGGGAAGGAGCGCGGCGAGCGTCTGCCCCAGCGCGGCGTTGGTGACCTCGCCGGCAGCCGGCCCGGGCGGGCCGTTGACGGGCGGTGCGATCGGCGGTGCCTCGAGC
>JAEZEN010000345.1 GCA_023433185.1 Pseudomonadota bacterium
CCGTGACACCTTCCGGCACGCCGCCATGTCGGTCGAGCAGGTCGACCGGCAGGAAGGACTGGCCCTCGGCGGAGTTCCGCGGCAGCGCGCGCAGGAGGCCGGTCAGGACGAGCGCCACGCCGGCGAAGCCGGCCGCCTCGGCGGCCCCGGCGTCCCGCCCCCCGGCAAGGATCAGCGCGGCGAGCTGGATCAGGGCCGACCCGGTGTCCCCGGCATAGCCCTCCAGGTCGTTCAGCGAGGGCATCGGGTCATCGTAGAGGTCGAAGATCCGCGCCTGGAGGAGGTTGTCGAAGGCCGCGAGCGGCAGGCCGAAACGCGTGATCGTCTCGGCGAGCGCCGCGGCCAGCGGATTGCCGCCATGCTCGCCGCGGAGCGCGGCCTCCCACCACTTCAGACGCATTTCGCCGAGCATCGGCTGGCTGACCTTCCGCCGGATGTCGGCGACCTCGATCGCGAAGGCGTGGAGAAGAAACAGATGGGGCCGCGCCTCGGCCGGCGCGAAGAGGTCGGCAAGGTAGCGGTCGGGATCGCGGGCCCGCACGATCTCGGTCGACTGGCGAAGGGCGTCTTCGGTCACGGTCGAGATATGGGCTGCGACCCGGCCTCAGGCCACCGCGACGAGGGCAGCGGCGACGGCGCGGTCCTCGGCGAGGAGGACGTTGAGGGTACGGACCGCCGCACCGGTCGACATCGCATCGGCGACGATCCGCGCTTCTCGGAGCGCGGCGGAAAGGTCGGCGGGCAGCATCTGCATCTCGCGACCGGTGCCGACGAGCAGCACCTCGATGTCCGCCGCCTCCTCCAACACACGGGAAAGCGAGGCGAGGTCGATGCCGGCCTCCGGCGGCGTCCAGCCATAGACGCCGCTGGGGAGGCAGAGAATCGAGCCGCGGTGGGACATGCCAGCAAAGCGGAAGCCGCCGTTCCCGTAGGAATCGATGGCCGCGCGGCCGGGAAAGTGGGCGTCGCGGACAACGATGCCCGCCATCCGCATCAGGCTCCGGCGGGCTTGGCCGCGCCTGCCCCGTCCTTGCCCTTCTCGCCTTCCTTGTCCTTGTCGAGGTCGCCGGGACGGAGGCCGAAATAGATCAGCATCGGGGCGGCGATGAAGATCGACGAATAGGTGCCGATCAGGACGCCGAACATCATCGCCAGAACGAAGTCGCTGATCACCGCGCCGCCAAAGAGGTAGAGCGAACCGAGCGCGATCAGCGTCGTCATCCCGGTCACGGTGGTGCGGGCGAGCGTATCGTTGATGGCGCGGTTGATCAGTTCGTCGATCGGCATCTTCTTGTATTTTCGCAGCGTCTCCCGGATGCGGTCGTAAACCACCACCGTATCGTTGAGCGAATAGCCGACGATGGTCAGCAGCGCCGCGATACTGGCGAGATTGAACTCGAGCTTGAACAGCGCGAAGAATCCGAGGGTGACAATGAGATCGTGCAGGGTCGAGACGATGGCGCCGACCGCGAACTGCCATTCGAATCGGAACCAGATGTAGATCATGATGCCGATGAGCGCGACGGCCATGCCGATGGCGCCATTGAAGGCCAGTTCGCCCGACACGCGGGGGCCGACGATCTCCACGCGTCGGAACTCGACCGCATCGCCAAGTGCCGTCCGGACCTGACCGATCGCCAGCTGCTGGGCATCCTCGCCGCCATCCTGCTGCTGGATGCGGATCAGGATGCTGGTCTCGCCGTCGATGTCGGTCACCTCCGTGACCTGGACGTCGCCGAGCCCGAGCCCGCTGATCGAGGACCGGATCGAACCGACATCGGCCGACTGCGATATGGGCTTCACCTCGATGATCGTGCCGCCCCGGAAGTCGATGCCGTATTCGGGACCGACGAAGATGAACAGCACGATGGAGAGGACCGAAAGAATCCCGGAGAGGGCGAAGTTCGCCACCCTCAGACGCATGAACGGGATCTTGGTGTCGTCCGGTATCAGCCTGATCGGGAACTTCATCGGTCTTTCTCCCCGGCCGCGCGTCAGAGATGGATGACGGTGGGCCGCCGCCAGCGCACCCAGAGGGCGATGACGAGTCGGGTAAATGTGAAGGCGGTGAACAGCGTGGTGAGGATGCCGATGGCATGGGTGATCGCGAAGCCGCGCACCGGCCCGGAGCCGAGATAGAACAGGACCGCGGCGGCGATCAGCGTCGTCAGGTTGGCATCGAGAATCGTGCCAAGAGCCTTCTGGAAGCCGATGTCGATCGACTGGATGGCCGATCGCCCGTTCCGGAATTCCTCGCGTATTCGCTCGTAGATGAGCACGTTCGAATCGACGGCCGTGCCGACCGTGAGGACGATGCCCGCGATGCCGGGCAGCGTCAGCGCCGCCCCCAGTACCGTGAGGATGGCAAATATCAGGACAACATTGACCAGCACGGCGAGGTTCGCGATGAGGCCGAAATAGCCGTAGGTCAGGAACATGAACACGAAGACGGCCGCGATGCCGATGATCGACGCCAGCCGGCCGGCCTCGATCGAGTCGGCGCCGAGACCGGGGCCGACCGAGCGTTCCTCGACGATCGTCAGCTTCGCGGGCAGCGAGCCGGCGCGCAGGAGGATCGCGAGATCGTTCGCGGACTGCACGGTGAAGCTGCCGCTGATCTGGCCGGAACCGCCAAGGATCGGTTCGCGGATCTGCGGCGCCGAGATCACCTCGTCATCGAGGACGATGGCGAAGAGCCGGCCGACATTCTGCTGGGTTACCTGGCCGAACTTCTGCGCCCCCGAACTCGACAGGCGGAAATTGACGACCGGCTCGTTGGTGCGCTGGTCGAAGGAGGTCTGCGCATCGGTCAGGTCCTCGCCGGTGAGCAGCGGCGAGTCCTGGAGCACGTAGAAGAGGCTGGGACTTTCGGCCGACGGCACGACGATCGTGCCCGGCTGCGGCGCCTGGGACTCGGCACCCGAAAACTGACTCTCGACGAGATGGAAGGTGAGCTGGGCGGTCTGGCCGACGATCGCCTTGAGGCGCTCGGGATCATCGAGCCCCGGCGCCTCGACGAGAATCCGGTCGGAACCCTGGCGCTGGATACTCGGTTCCGACGTGCCCAGTTCGTCGATGCGGCGCCCGATCACCTCGATCGACTGCGCGACGATGCCGCGGACCCGCTGCTCGAGTCCGCTGTCCGAATAGGATAGCCGCATCAGGCCGTCGCCGCCCACGGTCAGGTCGAATTCATCGGTCCCGGCGCCGCCGAGAATGTTGGTCGAAAGTGGATTCCGGAGCGCCTCGAGGCGGGTGCGGGCGAGGCTGATCTGCTCCGGATCGCGGACGCGAAGCTGCACGCCGTTGCCCTGGATGGCGAGCCCCGTATAACCGATGCGCGGCGCCTCGAGCATCGCGACCCGGACATCGGAGAGGAGCGTGCGCAGCCGCATCGCGATGTAGTCGTCGCGGTCGACCTCGTAGAGCAGGTAGGCGCCACCTTGCAGATCGAGGCCGAGCGTCAACTGCCGCTTCGGCATCCAGTCCGGCCAGCCCTCGACCGTCTCCCTGGAGAAGAAGTTGGGGACGACCGCGACGAAGCCCGCCAGAACGACGAGCAGGATGGCAATGATCTTCCAGCGGGCGAAATAGAGCATCGATGGGGTCCTGGCCGCGGGGCGTCACGTGGCCCCTTCAGCCGTTCTCCTTGACCGGCTCGCTCTTCGAGCGCACCTCGGCGATCATGCCGCGGACGACGCGCACACGGACGTTCTCGGCGAGGTCGAGCTGCATTTCCCCGTCGTCGGTGACCTTCGCCACCTTGCCGATGAGGCCACCCGACGTGACGACCGTGTCGCCCCGGCGAATGTTCGCGATCATCTCGCGGTGGCGATTCGCCTTCTGGCGCTGCGGCCGGATGATCAGGAAATACATGATCACGAAGATCAGGATGAACGGCAGGAACTGCACGATCATGTCCATGCCCCCGGGGGCGGCACCACCGGCCTGCGCAAACGCTGGCGTCACGAACATCCCATTGGCTCCTGCTCCTTGGCGGAATTCCGGCATTTCCGAAAGCGGCGCGGACTATAGCGATGCCCGTTCCCTTTGCAAACGCATATAGGACGCTTTCGGCCGGGGCGCGAGCGCGTCACTTTCGACACATCATGGCGCACGGGCTTGACGCCGTCGGCGCCTTCCATGCCCATGGCGTCGCCCGAGCAGAGAGTCCCCGAAGGGGAGGACGCCTTGACCGACGATGCCCTCAGATCGATCGCCGAGCAGCTGGCCCTGCTCGTCCGCCACGCCGAGCGCAGCGCACCGCAGCCCCCGGCCCCGCCCGACTTCGACGCCGCGGATGCCTTCGTATGGCATCCCCAGGGGCGGCGCCTCCATCCGGTCGCCAGGGTCAGCCGGGTCGATCTGTCGCTGCTTCGCGGCGTGGACCGGATGCGCGACATCCTCCTCGACAATACCGAGCGCTTCGCCCGCGGGCTGCCCGCCAACAACGTCCTGCTGTGGGGCGCGCGCGGCATGGGCAAGAGCTCGCTCGTCAAGGCCGCCCACGCCGCGGTCAACCGGATGCCGGGCCTTGACCCGGCGAAGCTGATCGAGATCCATCGCGAGGACATCGAGACGCTGCCCGAGCTGATGGGGCTGCTCCGCGACGCGCCGGTCCGGGTGATCCTCTTCTGCGACGACCTTTCCTTCGACGGCGGCGACACCTCGTACAAGTCCCTGAAGGCGGCGCTCGAGGGCGGCATCGAGGGACGCCCCGACAACGTCGTGTTCTACGCCACCTCGAACCGGCGCCACCTGCTGCCGCGCGACATGATGGAGAACGAGCGCTCGACCGCGATCATCCCGGGCGTGGCGGTCGAGGAGAAGGTCTCGCTGTCCGACCGGTTCGGCCTCTGGCTGGGCTTCCACAAGTGCAGCCAGGACGATTATCTCGCGATGGTGCGCGGCTATGTCGACCATTTCGGGATCGGGATCGATCCCGCGGAACTGCAGCGCGACTCGCTCGAATGGGCGACGACCCGCGGGGCGCGCTCGGGGCGCGTCGCCTGGCAGTACGTCCAGGACCTGGCGGGCCGGCTCGGTAAGGTGCTGGAATAGCGACGACCCGCCAGAGGGCAACCCCGGAGGCGGGCCGTAGCCGGAACTGCGTGGGGTCTCAGGTGCCCGACAGGTAGTCCAGGGGGTTCACCGGCTTGGCACCCTTGCGCAGTTCGAAATGCACCTGCGGCGACGTGACCGATCCGGTCGCTCCGGCGAGCGCGATGGTCTGGCCGCGCTGGACGTTGTCGCCCTTGCTGACGCTGAGGTTGCTGTTGTGGGCGTAGGCGGTCACCCACCCGTCCGCATGGCGGACCAGCACCAGATTGCCGTAGCCGGCGAGCTCGTTGCCGGCATAGATCACGGTGCCTGCCTCGGCGGCCTTGACGGCGGTGCCCTCGGGGACGGCGAGGTTGATGCCGTCATTGCGTTCGCCCGTCGGCTTGGCGCCGAAATCGGAGATGATGCGCCCGCGCACCGGCCAACGGAACGAGGTGCCGTTCGTCGAGGGCGGATCGACGGTCGCATCGACGGCGGCGGTCTGTACCGGCTCGGCCGCCGGGGCGGCGACGGCCGGAACTTCGGGCACCGGAGGCGCTGCGGGCGCGACGGCCTGCACCGCCGGTGCCGTGGTCGGCATCGCCTCGGAGCCGGGCGACGGGAGCGTGCCGAGCGTCTGCGGGGGGGCGCCCAGGGTCTGCGAGCCGGGGCCGCCGAGCGCGGCGGTCTGGACCGGCGCCATTCCGCCACCGCCGGGAATCTTGAGGCGCTGGCCGATCCGCACGGTCTGCGACGTCATGCCGTTGGCGGTCATGATGTCCTGCATGCTGACGCCCTGCGCCTGGGAAATGCCGAAGAGGGTCTGACCCGGCTCGACGATGTGGACGACGCCGCCGGCGCTGACCGGCGCGGGTGCCGCCATCTGGACGGGCGGGGCGAGCGTGTCCGCCGAGGCGTAGGCGACGGTCGTGCCGGGCTGCGGAATCACCAGGGCCCGCCCCGGGGTCACCTGGGCCGGGCTCGTTATGCCGTTGGCCTGGGCGATGTCCTGAACCGGGACACCATAGCGCATGGCAATGATCTCGAGCGTCTCGCCGGGCGCAACCACGATGGCGCCGCCGCCGGAATTGTAGCCGCCAGCCGGTGCGCCGGCGAGATTGACCGGCCCTCCCGCCGTACCGGGCGGCATCGGCAGAGCCGCATTGGCGACTTGGGTGTTTTGCCCGGCGATGATCGCCTGCTGGTTCGGGGTGGACCCGGTGAAGAAGGGTTCCTTGGCCCCGTTGCCGTTCGAACTGCACGCGGCGGCGAGACCCGCGAGGACCGCGACGGTGCCGGCCTGAGCCAGAATCCGTCCGCGCCGGAGGGTTACTCGGTTGGGCATCGCTCTACTCACACGAGGTACGCCAGAAGTGAACAAGGTCACTAGACACCCGTATCGTTGACAAAGGCTTAAGCGCGCCATGCCGGATGGCATCCGTTCACGCTGCCGTCATCATCGCCGTGCCTGACGCCGAATCGGCACATTTCGCCCTGAAGGAAAGAGATGAGGACGCATCCGTCAGGACGCGTCGCCCGGAAGAGGAATGCCACCCGTCATGCGCCACCGTCTTGCCGTCGTCCTGGTCTCCCTCGCCTGCCTCGCCGCCGCCCCCGCCAGCGCCGCAGGCGATCCGGAGGTCGTCCACGCGGTCGAAGTCGGCGACGCCGCAACCTATGCGGTCCGCTACTGGCGCGGCGGATCCTATGCCGGCACGCCGACGCCGGTGACCGCGGTGAGCTACGACCTCGATGTCGCGGTCAAGTCGGTGACGCCGGAAGCCATCATCGTGTCGGTGACGACCTCGGCCGTGGATCTGAACGTCGATGGCCGGCGCGTGCTCGCCCCCCCGGATTTCGACAGTGCCATCTATCTCGCCGCCGACGGCATCCCGATCGACATCGCCATCACCCCCGACGGAATCGTCGGCGATGCCGAGGACTGGGA
>JAEZEN010000372.1 GCA_023433185.1 Pseudomonadota bacterium
CGCCCAGAAGGCGCCGATGGCGACGCCGCCGAAGCCCTGGGCGTGCCAGAACAGGCTGCCGAAGCTGTAGAGCATGGCGTGGCTCGACTGGATCAGCGCGCCGACGAAGACGAGGACGAGGAACGCCGGCTCGCGCAGCACCGGGAGCAGCGGCGGCCGCGCCGGACGGCCGCGGTCGTCGAGGGCGCGCACCGCGGGCGGCGTCACCGGCAGCCCGAAGGCGACCAGCGCCGAGGCCGCGAGCGCGGCGAACATCATCCAGAAGATCGCCTCGGCATGGACGAGCGCGATCACCGCGCCGGCGCCCAGGTTGACGATGATGAACGACACCGAGCCGCCGATCCGCATGCGCCCGTAGTCGAGGCCGAAGCGCCGCATCCCGGTGAGCGCCAGCGCCTCGCCCACCGGCAGCGCGAGGCCCCAGGTCGTGAAGGACACCGCGACGATGACCAGCAGCGGCCAGAAGCCCTCCAGCGGCCAGGCGAGGAGGAAGATCGCCGCCGCCGGCAGCGTGAAGCAGATCACGGCGAAGCGGCGGTTGGGGGCGCGGTCCGCGAAGATGCCGGCGAAGGGGGTGAGGAAGACCCGCAGGAACCCCGGCACGGCGATGATCGCGGCGATCTCGACGTCGCTCAGCCCGCGCGAATCGAGCCACACCGGGAAGAAGGGAATCGCGACGCCGCCGAAGACGAAGTAGCCGGCGAAGAACAGCCACATGCGCAGCGCATAGCGCGGCGGCGCGGCGACGGTGGCCGGAGGGGCGTTCATGGTGGCGACACGGGCGGCGGGCGGGTCTCCCCCGTATAGCGGCCCGGCGCCGGATCGCAACCCCCGCCTGTGTCGCGCCGCCGTTGGCCGGAGGGTTCAGAAACCTTCGAGGACGATCTTGCCCCGCGCCCGGCCGCTCTCGATGACGGCATGCGCCTTGCGAAGGTTCGCGGCGTCGATCGGACGGAGCGCCTCGGTGAGCGTCGTGCGGATGCGGCCGGCGTCGACCATGGCCGCGACCTCGTCGAGGATCCTCCCCTGCTCCGCCATGTCCGCCGTCTGGTAGATCGGACGGGTGAACATCAGTTCCCAGTGCACCGAGATCGACTTCCGCTTGAAGGGCTTGATGTCGACGACGTCGGGATCGTCGATCAGCCCGAAGCGGCCCTGCGGAGCGATGAGTTCCACGATTTCGGCAAAATGCTGGCCCGTCTCGGTGGTCGAGAACACGAAGGGCGGCGCGCCGATGCCGAGCGCCGCGACCTGGTCCGCGAGCGGCTTGCGGTGGTCGACGACGTGGTGCGCGCCGAGTTCCTTCACCCAGTCCACCGTCTCCGGCCGGGAGGCCGTGGCGATGACCGTCACGTCGGTGAGGGCGCGGACGAGCTGGATTGTCATGGAGCCAACCCCGCCGGCGCCGCCGACGATGAGGATGGCGCTGGCCGCGCCCGGCACCTCGCGGCGGATGTCGAGGCGGTCGAAAAGCATCTCCCAGGCGGTGAGCGCAGTGAGCGGCAGGGCCGCGGTCGGCGCATCGGCGAGCGTCGCCGGCGCATGGCCGACGATCCGCTCGTCGACCAGATGGTACTCGGCATTCGAGCCCGCCCGGTCGAGCGAGCCGGCATAGAAGACGCGATCCCCCACCTTCAGCCGCTCGACGGCCTCGCCCACGGCGACGACCCGCCCGACCGCGTCCCAGCCGAGCACCTTCCAGCCGTCGCCGTCGGCACCCGCGCGGCGCCGCACCTTGGTGTCGACCGGATTGACCGAGACCGCCGCCACCGCGACCAGCACGTCGCGACCCGTCGCCCCGGGCCGCTCGATTTCGATATCGACCAGCGCGTCCTCGCGATCGAGGGCTCCCGCTACCCTGTATCCCACTGCCTTCATCGAACCGTGCTCCCTCGGGTTTAGCCGCGGCGCAACATGCTGATATCATCTCACGAACGCAATACGGATAAAATCCGCTCATACTATCAGGAAGGATACCATTGCATGGCCAAGGACCGCCCTTCGCGCTTCGAGCGCAGCCCGGGATGCGCCGTCGAGGCCGCAGTCGGGATCATCGACGGCAAGTGGAAGTCGGTGATCCTCTACCATCTGCTCTCCGGAACGCACCGTTTCAGCGCGCTCCAGCGGCACCTGGTCGGCGTGACGCCGCGCATGCTCACCACGCAACTGCGCGAACTCGAGCAGGACGGGATGATCGAGCGCCGCGTTTATGCCGAGGTGCCGCCGAAGGTGGAGTACAGCCTGTCGCCGTTGGGACGGAGCATGGAGCCGATCCTCCTCGCGCTGAAGGCCTGGGGCGATGCCAATATCGGCCTCTACGGCAGGCCGCGAGCGCCGGACGAGGTGGCCCGCGACCGAACGGCGCCGGCGCCGCCCTGAGCCGTCATCCCGCCAGCGCCTGCGCCAGCACGGCCGGGTCGATGTTGCCGCCGGAGAGGACGATGACGGCGGTTCCGCCGCGCACGTCGAGCCGGCCCGACAGGAGTGCCGCGAGCGCCACCGCGCCGCCCGGCTTGACGACGAGCTTCAACTCCTCGAAGGCGAAGGCGACCGCGGCCAGCGCCTCGGCGTCGCTGACGGCCACGGCGCGGGTATCGGCGGCGGCGTTGAGGGCGAAGCCGATCGCGCCGGGCGCCACCGCCATCAGCGCATCGCAGATCGAGCCAGCCTGGCGGTCGTTGGCGACGGGATGGCCGGCCTGGAGCGAGCGCGCATAATCGTCGAAGCCTTCCGGCTCGACCAGCGCCACCGCGCAATCCGGGAAGGTCGCGCGCATCGCGACCCCGATGCCGGCGCCGAGGCCGCCGCCGCTGCACGGCATCGCCACGAGGTCCGGCGCGACGCCGAGGGCGGCCATGTCGGCGGCGATTTCGAGGCCGGTGGTGCCCTGCCCGGCGATGACCCGGGCATCGTCATAGGGATGAATGAATGTCCCGCCGCGCTCGGCGAGGATCGCCGCGCCGACCGCATCGCGATCCTCGGTGGCGCGATCGTAGGTGACGACCTCCGCGCCGCTCCGCCGGGTCCGGGCGAGCTTGGCCGGCGGTGCATCGGCCGGCATGACGATCGTCGCCGGGGCGCCGAAGAGGCGCGCCGCTTCGGCGACGCCCTGGGCATGGTTGCCGGAGGAGACCGCGACCACCCCCTTCGCCCGCACCGCGGGGACGAGACTTGCGACCGCATTGTAGCCGCCGCGGAACTTGAACGAGCCGGTGCGCTGGAGAGACTCGGGCTTGAGGAACACCCGCGCCCCGGTCAACGCATCGAGATGCGGCACGGCGAGGAGTGGCGTGCGGACGGCCTGCCCGGCGAGGCGGGCGGCGGCGGCTTCGATGTCGGCGAGAGTGACGGAAGGCTCGGTCATCGCCGAGCCGGGTATCAGCGCACGGCCGCCTTCGCAACCCTTGCGGCGGGCAGGTCGGCATCGACCACGTTCGCCGCGAGGATGTTGTCGAGGAACTGGCGGGCCGAAGCCTCCCAGCTCCGCGCCATGGCGAAGGCGCGGCAGCGGTCGGCCGGGATCCGCAGCGCGGCGAGCGCCGCGGCCCGGAGGTCGTGGTCGAGGACGCCGACATCGGTGCCGCCGACCACGTCGAGCGGCCCCGGCACCGGATAGGCGGCGACCGGCACGCCCGAGGCCAGCGCCTCGAGGAGCACGCTCCCGAAGGTGTCGGTGCGGCTCGGGAAGACGAAGACGTCGGCCGCCGCATAGGCC
>JAEZEN010000386.1 GCA_023433185.1 Pseudomonadota bacterium
TAGGAAACCTGATCCGTGACCGCCGCGCTCCCGAAGACCCGCCGTGCGGTCTCGATGATGTCGGCCTTGTCGGATTCGCTCGGCGCGTAGCCGGCGACGACCACCTCCTCGCCCCGCCGCACCGCGGAGAGCACATAGGGCGAAGCCCGGGGCGGCGAGATCTTGGCCGAAGACAGGGCGAGGCTGGCCGGCAGGGTCCGGGCATTGGCTTCGACGAGCCGGGCGAAGGCTTCCGAGTCGCGCGCCTCACCCTCGATCGTGTAGGTGCGGTCGCCGAGGTCGACGCGCCCCGTCTCGAGGGCCGCAAGCTGGGTCATCGCGAACTTGATCGCACCGATCCAGTCCATCTTGGGCTCGCCCGCGGCGACCTTGATCTGATTCTGAAGCGCAAGGCCCTCGAACAGGCTCGCCGCCTCGGCCGCCACCTCGTCCCGCCCGGCCAGGGTCGGCACGTAGCCGGTCAGCACCACCGACGTTCCCGCCTTCCGCCCGCTCCAGCCATAGGATTCGACCTTCGCCGGCGCGATCTCGCTGGCCACGAGCACCAGCCCGTCGGGCAGCGCGCCGCCCACGCCGTTGACGATCGCCTGATAGTCGTCGACCGAACGCGCCTCCCCGGCCATGTCGAGCGTGAGACCGTCGAGCATGACGCCCCCCTGGCGCATGCGTCCGAGCGCGCTGATGGCAAACGTCGCGGCTTCCGCGAATCCCTCCGGTTCACCCGAGGCGATCGTCGTCTCGTCGCTCACCTCGGCATTCGGGATCGCCGCCCGGGCGACGGCCGCCAGCGTCTCCTTGACCACGTCGTTGGGCACGTAGCCGGCGATCAGCACGCGCTCCCCGTCATGGCTCGCCGACCAGACGAACGGCGCCGCCCGCGCCGGCGTGACGTCGACCGGGCCGAGCGAGACGGTGGTCGGCACCGATTCGCGAAAGGCCACCCGCGTGCGCTCATAGGCATTCGCGGAGAGGGCCGTACCCTTCACCGAGAGCGTTCCGTCGGTGACCGCGGCCAGGCCGTCGCTGAGGTCACCCAGCCTCTCGAGCGCGAAGGTCGTGGCGGCACCGAAGCCGGCCGGCGCGCCGCGCGCCAGGGCCGTCTCGTCGGCGATCTCGGCATCGGGCAGCGAGCGCCGCGCGGCCGCGAGCACCGCGTTCCGTGCGCCTTCCGAGGGCACGAAGCCCGAGAGGGAGACCTTCCGCCCGAGGCGACTGGCCGACCACACATAGGGCGAAGCCACCTCGAGCAGGGCGCTGCGGTCCGTCACGCCGCCCGTCCCGTTCACCGCGGCTGCCGTCGTCATCGCGATCCTCTGCGATTCCTCCGAGGGCGCGATGCCTGAGATCACCACGCCCCGGCCGGACACCGAGACGTCGGCCCAGCCCTGCCCCGCCGCGGCAAGATCCGCCGCAACCCGCGCCGCCAGCTCACGCTCCACGTTTCCGGATTGCAGCGCAGTGGCGACAACCGCAAGCACCAGGGTCGATGCGAGTCCGGGCAAGACCCATCTTCGCCAGTTCGACATTCCGCGTCCCCGAAACTACCCAGACCTCCGGCAACGAACCGCGGACCTCTCCGGAGTCTTCCTCGCCGTCCGTCGCCACATGCCTGATCGGCCCTGCGAATGCGACGAATCTAAGGGCGTGCGCCGCTATCCGGCCATCGGGCGGCACCTTCGGATGGCGGCGCTTGACGCGCCGTCGAATCCGGGCCGGCCCTGCAAAAAGAAAGTGCCCGGCGGATCACTCCGCCGGGCACCAGATCCGAACCTTGCGGCTGGACTAGTTGAAGTGGGTCTTGAAGCGCAGGTGACCACCCCACTGCGAGTCGCCGCCCTGCGGGTCGGTGTAGAGCAGTTCCGCACCGATCTCCGAGCGAGCCGTCGGGTAGTAGTAGAGGCCCGCAGCCGCGGTCCACTGCGAACCGGCGGAGTAGGACTGACCACCCGTGGCATCCTGGTAGCTGACCGTACCGGCCGCCTTCAGGTTGGTGCTGAGCGCCACGGCGGCGGACAGGAAGCCGCTCCACCACTGACCGTCGTCGCAACCCTGCCATGCGCCACCGGAGAAGGTGTTGGAGCAGTTCGCTCCGCCGGTGAAGCTCTTGGCGCCGTCCGAGTAGGCAACCGTGCCCTTGATGTCCACGATGCCGAGCTTGGCGGTGGCAGCGAGGTTGGCGGCCCAGGCGGTGCCCGTGGTGCGGTCGCTGATGGCGACGGCGCCGCGGATGTCGAGGCCACCGACGCCGCCGGTGACGGCGAGCACGATGTCCGGATAGTCACCGGTCGCATTGGTGGGCAGGCCGGTCGAGCGGTCACGCGGGTCTTCGAGACCGAGCATGATGCCCCAGGTGCCCATCAGGTACGACAGACGGAACTGGTCGACCTTCTGGTCCGAACGGACGGCACCGTCGTAGGTGTATCCGCCGCCGGGATCGAACGTCGAGTCGGTCCAGCCGATCATCATCGGGCCGATCGCGCCATAGGCACCGTCGAGGCGGACCGTGCGAGCGGTACCGTCGAGGGTGTTGTTGTCCGACGTGACGACGAGGTTGATGCTGGTGGCGATGACGCCCAGGTCGCTCATCGAGCGGCTGTTCCAGTTGACGCCCGCCTCGGTCTTCATCTCCCACGACTGCGAATAGGTGTCCTGGGCGTAGAGATAGCCGGCGACGGCACCCGAGCTCTGCGTGAGCGGGTTGCTGGGGTCGGCAGTGGCGGTGGTGGCGCCGGTCAGGTAGTTGGCGACGTTGAAGTAGTTGCCGACGCGATCATCGTCGTAGAACCACACGTCCAACTGCAGGTGGCCACCGACCTTGAGGCAGGTGTCCGTGCCGGGGATGTACCAGTACCCAACACCGAAGGCATCGCAGATCTTCACGTAGTCGATCGGCTCGACTGCGATCGCGAGGTCTGCGGCCTGCGCGGCACCCGAAACCGCCATGACGGCGGCGGTACCGAGGAGAAGGCTCTTGAACTTCATAATCTTGACCTCCAAAGCTTGATCCAGGGGCAGGTCGTTCTTGCCTGGCTCCCGGACCATACGGCGATCCGGCTTATGGAGCCCCTGCGAAGTCTGTCCCATTCCCCGCGAGTCCGTCCTGATCGACACTGCCACTCGGCCCCCGTCAGAACGTTGCGAACCACAAACCCCGCGGCTCACGAGTCGCAACATACCGGAGCAGGTTCCCCGCGCAACGCCGGAATGGGCTCTTCCCCGCCGCCGCTGCATGTTTTCGGCCCCATGTTGCAGATTTGGCACGGAGTTGCCGGGACACCCCGATTCCGCCAGACAGGCCGGCGGGGCCGGTTCTGGCGGCCCCGGCCATCTGATAGCATGCGGCGGCGCGAGGCGCATTCCGCCAGCGCCCTGTGTTTCCCGGCGCCCCCCGCACGGTCCGCGGTGAAGGTGCGCACCGCTTCAGGTCCCCCATGATCGTTGTCAGCAGACTCAACCCGCGCGGAATCATCTGGATCGCGTCCTATCCGCGCTCCGGGAACACCTGGACCCGCGCCTTCATCAACAACCTCCTTCACATCATCGCGAATCCGGACCATTCCGACATCGACCTCAACCGCGTCGAACCGTGGACGGCCTCCGAGAACACGACCGAGCACTACACGCGCTTCCTCAAGAAGCCCGGCCACAGCGCCCTGCCCTCGGAGATCGCCGCGCTGCGGCCGCGAATCCAGGCCGAACTCGCCCGCCAGGCCAATCGGCCGATCTACGTCAAGACGCACAACGCCAACGCCATCGACCACGGCCATCCCCTGATCAATCAGGGCGTGACGGCGGGGGCGGTCTACCTCGTCCGCAATCCACTCGATGTCGCCATCTCGCTCGCCCATTACGGCGACCAGTCGATCGACAAGGCCATAGCCGACATGGCGACGCCGGGTTTCGGCGTCAACAGCACGCGGAACTACATACGCACGGTCTGGGGCTCGTGGAGCGAGCATGTCGGCAGCTGGGCGGGGCGCCCCAACCCGGCGACGCTGGTGACCCGCTACGAGGACCTGGTGGCGAACCCGCACGATTCGTTCGCCGCCATCGCCCGCCACCTCACGCTCCAGCCTACGCCGGAACAGATCGACCGGGCCGTCGGGCTGATCCGGTTCGAGCGGCTGCGGGAGAAGGAGGCCGCCTCCGGCTTCGTCGAGAAGCCGAACTATACCGACCGGTTCTTCCGCGAGGGCCGGGTCGGCCAGTGGCGGGAGCGGCTCACCGAGGAGCAGATCGCCCGGGTCGTGAAGGCCCACCATCCGCTCATGCGCCGGTTCGGCTACCTTCCCGACGACATGGGGTGAGGACGCGACTCGGCCGCCCCGAGACCTTAGGTTCGGGCGCGGACCCTGCGAATCAGGACACGACGGAAACAGGACAGATCCATGGCCGTCCTCGGCAACGACAGCAAGAAGGGCATCATCTGGCTCGCCTCCTATCCCCGCTCGGGGAATACCTGGACGCGCGCCTTCCTCCACAGCCTCGCGGCGGTGATGCGGGATCCAGGCGTCGACGAGATCGACATCAACCGCATCGAGGAAGGCAGCGTCGTCGAGAACGCCGCCGCGCTCTTCCCCCGCTTCCTCAACAAGCCGGTGGCGCTCGCCAGCCAGGCCGAGATCGCGGCGGCGCGGCCCTGGGTCCAGGCGGCCCTCGTCGAATCGGCGGGGCGGTCGATCTACGTCAAGACGCACAACGCCCGGGCCCTCGACCACGGGTCGCCGCTCGTCAACATGGGCGTCAGCCTCGGCGCCGTCTATCTCGTGCGCAACCCCCTCGACGTCGTCATCTCCTACGCCCACCTCAACGGCACCGACATCGACACGATGATCGGGCTGATGGCGATGCCGGGATTCGGGATCGGGCGCACCACCGCCAACGGCATCGGGAAGGTGCAT
>JAEZEN010000441.1 GCA_023433185.1 Pseudomonadota bacterium
GGTCGGCGGCGCCGACATAGCCCATCGCGGCGCGGAGGCCGCCGGCGAGCTGGTGGAGGACGCCCGACACCGGCCCTTTGTAGGGCACCTGGCCCTCGATGCCCTCCGGCACCAGTTTCAGCGTGTCGCGGACCTCGGCCTGGAAATAGCGGTCGGCGGAACCCCTCGCCATGGCGCCGATCGAGCCCATGCCGCGGTACGCCTTGTACGAACGCCCTTGGTGAAGATAGACCTCGCCGGGGCTCTCGTCGGTGCCGGCGAGCAGCGAGCCGATCATCGCCGAGGAGGCGCCGGCGGCGAGCGCCTTGGCAAGGTCGCCGGAATACTTGATGCCGCCGTCGGCGATCACCGGCACGTCGGCGGCGTTGGCCGCCTCGGCCGCCTCCATGATCGCCGAGAGCTGCGGAACGCCGACGCCGGCGACGATCCGGGTGGTGCAGATCGACCCGGGGCCGATGCCGATCTTGACCGCGTCGGCCCCGGCGTCGATCAGGGCGCGCGCGCCGTCGGCGGTGGCGACGTTGCCGGCGATCACCTGGACCCGGTTCGACAGCGCCTTGACCCGCCGCACCCGCGACAGCACGCGCTCCGAATGGCCGTGGGCGGTGTCGATGACGACGAGGTCGACCTCGGCGTCGACCAGGCGCTCGGCCCGTGCGAAGCCGTCGTCGCCGACGCTCGAGGCCGCCGCGACCCGGAGACGGCCCTGCTCGTCCTTGGTGGCGTTCGGGTTGAGCCGGCTCTTCTCCATGTCCTTGACGGTGATCAGGCCGACGCAGCGATTGTCGTCGTCGACCACCACCAGCTTCTCGATCCGGTACTGGTGGAGGAGCCGCTTCGCCTCGTCCTGGCTCACCGTCTCCCGGACGGTGATCAGCCGGTCCTTGGTCATCAGTTCCGAGACACGCTGACCAGGGTCCGAGGCGAAGCGCACGTCGCGGTTGGTAAGGATGCCGACGAGGCGGCCCGGCGTGGTGCCGCGCTCGACCACCGGGATGCCGGAGATGTTGTGCGCCTTCATCAGGTCGAGGGCGTCGGCCAGCGTCGCCTCGGGGTGGATGGTGAGCGGGTTCACCACCATGCCGGACTCGAACTTCTTCACCTGCCGCACTTCTTCGGCCTGCTGCTCCGGCGTGAGGTTGCGATGGATGACGCCCATGCCGCCGGCCTGCGCCATGGCGATGGCGAGCCGCGCCTCGGTGACGGTGTCCATCGCGGCTGAGAGAATGGGGAGATTGAGCGAGATCGAGCGCGTCAGCCGCGTCCGGACGTCGGCCTCGCCGGGCAGGACCGTCGAGTAGTCGGGGATGAGCAGCACATCGTCGAAGGCGAGCGCCTCGCGTGCCCTGGCCAGTTCCACCATTCGCGCCATCGCCAACTCCTCGGGAATGCGACGATTGCGCCGGCGGGATGCCGCCCGGCCGCTCCGTCTTGGGTCACGTCGTTTGAGTTGGCGCGTGCGAATACCATGCCGCCCCTGATTCTCAAAGACCCGGCGGCCGCACGCCCCCGCATGGCGGCCAGCGGCGGAGCGCATGGCTCGCCGGCCTCAGGCGTCGAGTTCCGGGTAGTGGCGGAAGATGCCCTCCTCGTTGAACGGGAGGCGCCGGTCGCTCCCGAGATAGGCCGCGATCCGGGGCCGCGACGCGACCCGATCGTGAAGCGCGACCACCAGGGGGCAGTCGGCCTCGACGCGGGCCATCGCCTTCGGAAAGGCGTGGCGCAGGCCCGCGACCACCTGGAACAGCGACAGGTCGGCATAGCTGAGCCGGGCGCCGACGAGGTTCCCGCGCCCCCTCGGGTTGCGGTCGAGGATCGTTTCGAACCAGCCGAGGAAACGCCCCAACCGCTCGTCGCGGAACCAGGCGGCACGCCGCTTGGACTCGCGCTTCTGATCCTCGTAGTAGAAGGCGGCGCCGATCGGATGATGGACATCGTGGATCTCGGTCACGAAGTCGGCGATGGTCAGCTGGATCTGGTTGGTCCACAGCCGGCCCGGCTCCGCCTTCGGCGCGAGGCCGTGGCGGGGCCCGAGATGGAGGAGGATGTTGGCCGTCTGGCCAATGACGTGGCGGCCGTCGACGAGGATCGGCGGGGCGAAGGACGGTGTCGCGAGGTCCGCCCTCTCCCACAGCGCCATCAGCGCGCCGGTGCCCTTCTCCCGCGCCACGTCGACATAGGCGGCGCCCGCCTCCTCGAGTGCGAGACGGACGAACTCGCCGCGCCCCTGGATACCGTCCCAGTAGTAGAACTCGTAGGCCATCGCCGGGTCTCCTCCGCCGTTGTCGGGCTGCTTGCCCTCGCCCGCCCGCCCTCATAGAAGGCGCGGACGATCGAGGACAGCGCGGGAAGCACCATGACGGTTCCCCACTACGAGGTGCTGGCACTCCGCTACGCGCATCTCGCCGAGCGCACCCAGCGCGACGTCCTCGCCTTTCCCGAGGACCACGCCGCACCCATGCCGCGCGACTTCTTCATCTGGGCGATCCGCGGCGAGGGCCGCACCATCGTCCTCGACACCGGCTTCGACCGGGCGAGCGGCGATCGGCGCGGCCGGCTATGGATCCGGTCGCCGATCGACGCGCTCCGGAGCGTCGGCATCGAGCCTTCGCACGTCGAGGACGTCATCCTCAGCCACATGCACTGGGACCATGCCGGGCACTGGGCGGAATTCCCGAAGGCGCGGTTCCACCTCCAGGACGCCGAGATGGCCTATTGCACCGGCCGCTGCATGGGCCACCGGACGATGAACTTCGTCTTCGACGTCGACCACGTCACCACCGCCGTCGAGCATGTCTTTGCCGGCCGGGTCGCCTTCCACGACGGCACCGGCGAAGTGGCCCCCGGCATCACCGTCCACCGCGTCGGCGGCCATTCGGGCGGGATGCAGGTGGTGCGGGTGCCGACGGCGCGCGGCTGGCTGGTGCTGGCCAGCGACGCGGCGCACTTCTGGTACAACATCCGCAGGCGCAGCCCGTTCTGGATCTACAAGGACCTCGGCGAGGTGCTCGAGGGCTACGCGCTCTGCGAGCGGCTCGCCGACGGTCCCGACCACATCATCCCCGGCCACGACCCCGAGGTGACGCGCCGCTTCCCGGCGCTCGCCGGCGACCCGGACACGGTCGCGGTGCACCGCGCGCCGGTGGCTTAGCCTAGGGCAACGGGAACGGCGCGCTCCGGACGGCGCTCAGTTCCACGATCGTCGGGATTCCGTCTCGCGACTCGATCCTGATGGACTCGGGACAGAATCGCGCGCGGAGCCTCCCATCGGGATAGGCATTCCAGCGGAGTGCGTCCTGGTGAACGGTGAAGATCTCAGCGGCTTCCGGATCGTCCGCCCGCTGGCGAAACAGGAACCAGACACCGTCCGTTTCCCGCGACTCGATCCTGCGCACCCGGCTTCCCTCGAAGCTGTCGCCGACGTGGACCAGGTGCTCTTCGCCCAGGAGGCAATACCGCTCATCGGCAGAGGCCATGGCAGCAGTACCGCCGTTGGCCTCGGCTTCCTTAATCAGGTCGAAGGCGATGCCGCCCCCGGTTTCCATTGTGACCGCGGTGATCAGCACGTAGATGACCGCCCCAGCCGCGACGGAGATGATCGCGGCGGTGAGCAACGTCGCCGCGCGACTCGAGGTGACCGTCCCGCCCACTTCCGAGCTTCCCACCCGCTACGGCTTCGGCGTCTCCGCATCCTCGGCGGTCATCACCACGAAGTCGCCGTCGGTGCGGGTCTCGACCCCGATGGAGTCGTCGGTGATCAGCAGGATCATCCCCGGGGCGAGACGTTCGGCGATGGCCGTGACCACGCTCTCCGGCCCCTGGATCCGATCCAGCACGTTGCCGCTCACGGTGGCGCCGGCCCCGGCTTCGTCGGTACCGTAGCCGATCGCCTCCCAGGTCAGGTCGTCGCCGCTCGCGGCGATGCCGTTGAGGACGAAGACCTCGGACTCGAAGGGCTGGTCCGCGCCGGTGATGGTCGCCGCGCCTTCCGTGACGACCGCGCCGTTCTCCATCACGATGACGTGACCGTCCTTCCGCGATACGAGCACCGAGGTCACCGGGCGCGGTTCGGGATCGCCGTCGAGATAGGCGCGCGTGCGGTTCGCCAGCCCGCCCAGCTCGGAGCGGGTGAACGTCCGCCCGGCGACGCCCGAACTCATCACCGGGCTCGGCGCGGTGAAGCGGTTGGCTATGACCACCGGGGTGCCGAGCCGGGTCGCGCCGAAGACCAGCTCGGCGAACTCGAGCGGGAGACGGACGCAGCCATGCGAGGCCGGGTAGCCCGGCAGCGCACCGGCATGGAGCGCGATGCCCGTCCACGTGAGGCGCTGCATGAACGGCATCTCGGAGCCGTAGATGTTGGAGACGTGCTCCTCGCGCTTCTGGAGGATGGTGAACACGCCGAGCGGCGTCTCATGGCCCTTCTTGCCGGTCGAAACCGTGGAAACGCCGATCCGCACGCCCCGCCGATGGACGTGCATGAGCTGTTCCTTGATCGACACGATGATCGACACCGGCCCGCGCTTCTGCAAATCCGGCTGCCACAGATACTGTCCCGGCTTCAGTTTCCGCGCCTCGGCGCCAAGGTCGGCCAGGGCAGCGCGGGACATGACGGCGCCCGCCGTCAGTCCGGCGATTCCCGCGAGCGCAGCGCGGCGGGTTGGGAACAGGGGTCGGTGGGTCATGGTGTCCTTTCCGGTTGTCTCTCTATCCGTCCCGGCTTGACGACACCTCCGTGCCGTTCATATCGGCCGGAAAGATGACGCAGCCGCGGGCTTTCGCCGGATCGCGCGTAATGCCATATATCGGGCAGAGTTAAGCCACGAAAGGCCCGCATTCGGCTGTTCTTGGTGAACTCGGACACTTGACTTGGGGAAGTCTTCCTTGACGCAGAAGAACCGCACTCAGCGGAAGTTGCCCGGCGGCTCGCCTCCGGTGGTGACCTACTCGCGGCATCGCGACGAGGACCTGCCGGACGTCTACGACGAGGCCCGGGTCGAACCGCCCTTCGAGGAGGAGGCGGTTGCCGAGTGGGAAGCCGTTGAGGTTCCGCCGGAGCCGCCGCTCCATGCGCGCCGCCGCTCGCGCCCTCTCGTCGAGGAAGTCCGCGTCCCCGTCGATCCCGATCGCTTCCCGGACGAGCCCGCCGACGACGAGCGTCCCGCCAGGCGCGCCCGGGCGAAGCGCTCGACGGGCATGC
Source organism: Pseudomonadota bacterium (assembly GCA_023433185.1). Next base: position 5,201 of record JAEZEN010000441.1, read on the forward strand.
GGCTGGTCACGGTCGCCGCCGTGGCCGCGATCCTCCTCGGCGTCGGCATCCTCGCCTATGCCTTCATGTCGTCGAGCACCGCGCCGGTCACGGCGCCGAGCCTCAGCGAAGGTGGTGCGCCGCCCGGCACCGTGC
>JAEZEN010000443.1 GCA_023433185.1 Pseudomonadota bacterium
GTGCCAGGCCCAGGTCTCGCCATTGGACTGCTGGTTGAGGTTCATGCGGAAGACGAGCGGCGTGCCGAGCTGGCGCGCGATCTCGATGAACTTCACCCATGAGGGATGCTGGCGGAGGATGTAGCCGACGACCAGCTTCTTCCCCGTTCGGCGCGCGGTGTCGACGACGTCCTGCGCGCGCTCGACCGACTCGGCGAGCGGCTTCTCGACGAAGACATGGGCGCCGGCCTCCATGGCCTTGATGGCATAGTCGGCGTGGGTATCGGGCAGCGTGTTGATCGACACGATGTCGGGCTTGAGCGCGGCGAGCGCGGTGTCGAAGTCCCTGAACTTCTGTGCACCGGAGAGCACCTCCGGCAGCGCCACGTCGTCGATGTGCCGCGTGCAGACGCCGACCACCTCGACGCCGGGAATGCGGGTATAGGCGAGCGCGTGGGACATGCCCATGTTGCCGAGCCCGACGACGAGAACACGCTTTCTGGTCATGTCACCTCTTCCTCACCCCTTGGGCATCGTACCGCCGCCGAGGACGGTGCGGCCACGCCGCCCTACCCGATCCTGACTACCTGCCCCGTCCGCGCCGACTCTTCCGCCGCAAGCGTCGCCTCCAGCGCCGCCATCGCGTCCTCCGGGGTGCCGATCTCGGGCTTCCGGCCGCGCAGCGCGCAGTTGGCGAAGTAGGCGAACTCCTCGCGGAGCGCCCCGCCGCGCACGCCCTCGAACATCGGCCAGTAGGTCGTGTCCGGGCTGTGGTGGTTGGCGCCGTCCGCGATGCCGAGATTGGGGAAGGTATCCTGGATCTGGATGAAGCCCTCGGTGCCGACGATGTTCATGCGCTCGTCGATGTCGTAGGGCGTCTTGTCGGGCATGCACCAGACCGTCTCTAGCGTCGCCGTCGCGCCGCCGGCGAAGCGGTACATGGTCTGGCCGATGTCAGGGTATTTCAGGCCGCGGACGTCGACGGTCTGGGCATAGGCCGAGACGATCCGGTCCTCGGTGAACCACAGCATCAGGTCGGTATCGTGGATGGCGTCGCCGACGATCGGCCCGATCTTCTCGAGGATCGTCGGCGTCCAGGCGGCGGGGATGTTGCGGCGCGAGGCCATCGATACGATCCGGCCGATGCGCCCCGCGGCGATCGCCTCCTTGGCGGCACGGTAGCGCGGGTTGAAGCGGCAGATGTGGCCGATCTGGAGGATGCCCTTCGAGGACGCCGCCGCCGCCATGATCGCCCGGCAGTCCGCGACCGTGCTCGCCATCGGCTTCTCGAGGAAGACGTGCTTGCCGGCCTCGAGCGCCGCCACGGCGGGCGCGGTGTGCTGGTCCCACATCGTCACGATCGAGACCGCGTCGATGTCGGGATCGGCGAGCATCGCGCGATAGTCCGTGTAGGTCTTCTTCACCCCGAACTTCGCCGCCATCTCGGCGAGCCGGCCCTCCGTCCGCGTGCAGAGCGCGGCGAGCTCGAGGTTCGGAATGCCGATGATCGCGTCGCAATGGATCTCGCCGAACCAGCCGAGACCGATGACGCCGATGCGCAGCCTGTCCACGTCTCTCCCCTCCCCGTTCCGGTTGTCCCGGTCGCGCTCAGAACTCCTCGAGCGTCAGCTCGCGGGTCATCACGATGTTGCCCGCCGTCAGCCCGCAGTCGACCGGCAGGACGGCCCCGGTGATCGCGCCGGCATCGTCGGAGGCGAGGAACGCGACGGCCTTCGCGACATCCACCGGCTCGACGACGCGCCCGAGCGGATACCATTTCTGGAGCTTGGTCAGGATCTCCGGCTCGCGGTCGACCCGGTGCTGCCAGACCGGCGTGCGCACCGTCCCCGGGCAGATGACGTTCACCCGGATGCCGAAGCGCCCGTATTCCATCGCCATCGCCTGGGTGAGGTTGATGATGCCGGCCTTGGCGGCGCTGTAGGCGGGGTCGCCGAAGGTCGAGAGGCCGTTGACCGAGCTGATGTTGACGATGGCGCCACCGCCCTTTTCCTGCATCGCCGGCAGGACCGCGGCGGAGCAATAGTAGGTGCCGTTGAGGTTGTCCTCGACGTCCTTGCGGAAGATCTCGCCCGTCGTCTTCTTGAGGTTGGAGGCGCGCGACACGCCGGCATTGTTGACCAGAACCTCGACGGGCCCAAGCGCCTCGGTGATCACGGCGAACGCCGTGCCGACCGCCGCCTCGTCGCCGATGTCCGCGAGCGCCGGCTCGATCGTCGCGCCCTCGCGGGCGAGGTCGCGCGCGAACGCCTTCACCGCCTCGCTGCGATCGATCGCCCCGACCTTCGCCCCGAGCGAGACGAAATGCCGACAGAGCGCCTGCCCGATGCCCCCGGCCGCGCCCGTGATCGCGACCACCTTCCCCGTGAAATCCATGCCTGTCATGTCCCCTGGAATGCCGCGCGGATCCATTCGAAGCTGCGAGGCCGATAGAAGCCGAAATTGTAGAAGGCGACATCCTCGATGCCCGCGGCGCGCAGTCCGGCCACCGCGGCGGCGACCTCGCCGGCGCTGTTGAGGTCCGGATGGGCGGCGCGCATGATGCCGCGGATCGCGCCCGCATCGCCGATCCGCCGCTTCACGTCCCACGCATCGGCGAGGACCCGCGCCGCGCTCGGCTCGTAGAAGCAGGCCTCGATGATGCCGGCGGCTGCCGCCAGCGCCTTGAGGTCGGTGCCCTCGTACCAGGCGCCCCCGGTCGGCCGCGCCACCGATGGGATGATCGCGACGGCGGCGTCCTTCCGTACCGCGGCGCGGATCTCGGCGACCAGGGACGTCACCACGTCGCAGCGCCACGTGAGAAACGCGGCGAGCTCGCCGTTGGTCCGCGTGTCGGCGAGCCAAATCGCCTCGCCCATGTCGTCGGGCAGGTCGATATCGGCGGCCAGGTAAGATTCCACATCGGCCCGCACCCGGGCACGGAGCCCGTCGGCATCGATGCCGCCCGCCTTCGCCCCGGCCCGGCAGTGTTCGCAGAAGCAGAGGCCGAGATGACTGTCGAGCCAGCGGTTCGGCTTCACGAGGTTGAACTCGTGGTGGTACCCGTGGATCGAGGGCAGGAAGCCCGGTGTCTCGATCGACAGGCCCATCACCGGGTAGCGCTCCGCCACGTCCCTGCAGAGGCCGATGGCGAAGTCCCGCGCATCCGGGTTGGCGGGGCAGAGAGAATAGACGAGGCGGTCGCCGAAGGCGGTCTCGACCGTCGCCTCGGGGTGGGCCATGCCGATCCGCGTGTTGTGGAGGAGCACCATCCAGGCGTTGAGGGCGACTCCGCCCGCCTCGCCCAGCTCTTCGAACACGTCGTGCGCGTCGAGGATCGGGTTGGGGATCGGCTTGATCTTCCCGTAGCGCGACGGGTCGGGCCGGAAATAGACCGTGCCGTCGTCGGGGAAGTAGGTCTTGCCGCCCGTGCCGCGCGGCCGGAGGAACTTGCCGGCATGGTAGGCCCCGGCGATGCTGAGCGTGTTCAGCCCGAGGTCCCGAACCTCGGCGGCCACCTCCGGGATGCCGCGTTCGATGAGGTCCCAGGCATAGGCGTAGAAGGCGCGGTAGGTCATGGTCCGGATCCCGGGGTTAGCGTCGTGCGTCCTTCGAGGCTCGGGCTTCGCCCTCGCGCCTCAGGATGAGGGATGGAGAAGCGCTCCATGGGCGTTTTTCGCGGGGCGGTCTCTGACCTCCTCATCCTGAGGTGCCCGCCCGGCAAAACGGGCGGGCCTCGAA
>JAEZEN010000487.1 GCA_023433185.1 Pseudomonadota bacterium
AGACGCGGGCCGTCCAGCCGTTCATCGAGCGGCTGGAGGTGCGCACGCCGTCGCTCTCGCAGTCGGTCGGCAACCTCTCCGGCGGCAACCAGCAGAAGGTGTCGATGGCGAAGTGGCTCGCCGCCAACGCCGACATCCTGATCATCGACGAGCCGACCGTCGGCATCGACATCAAGACCAAGGCCTATCTCCACGAGCTGATCGGCGAGATCGCCGCCGGCGGCGTCTCGGTGCTTTTGATCTCCAGCGACATGCCGGAGATGGTCGCGGTCGCCGACCGTATCCTCGTCGTCCACGGCTTCCGGATCGTCGGCGAGGTCGAGAACGATCACCGCTACGAGACCATGAGCCAGGCGATCATGAGCCGCATTCACGCGGTCGAGGACGACGCGGCCTGAGCGGCACCGGAGGGGAGCGCACGGATGGCACGGATCGAGCGGGTCGAGGTCTTCATGGTCGACCTCGTGCCGAAGGTGAAGCGGGTCGACGCGATCCAGTCCTTCGTCAGCCAGGAGACGCCGTTCGTCCGCATCACCGCCGACGACGGGGCGGTCGGCACCGGCTACACCTACACCATCGGCACCGGCGGCCATGCCATCGTCGAGCTGGTCGCCCGCAACCTCGCGCCGCAGCTCATCGGCCGCGATCCAGACCAGGTCGAGGCGATCTGGAAGGCGCTGTTCTTCCACACCCATGCGACGGCGGTCGGCGCGATCACCTCGCTGGCGCTCGCCGCGATCGATACCGCGCTGTGGGACATGCGCTGCCGGCGCTCGGGGCGCCCCCTCCACATCGAGGCGGGCGGCGCGCAGGCTTCGGTGCCGCTCTATACCACGGAGGGTGGCTGGCTGCATATCGAGACCGAAGCGCTGGTCGAGGATGCGCTCCGCGCCAGGGCGGCCGGCTTCGGCGGTGCGAAGCTCAAGGTCGGGCGCGCGCCGATGGAGGATGCGCGGCGGCTCGAGGCGGTGCGGAATGCGGTCGGCGACGACTTCGAGATCTTCGTCGACGGCAACCAGGGTGCCTCCGTGGACGAGGCGATCCGGCGGGCGCGCATCTACGAGGCCTTCGACCTCGGCTGGTACGAGGAGCCCCTGCCGGCTGAGGATCTCGGCGGCCACATCCGCCTCTCGGCCTCGACCACGCTGCCGATCGCGGTCGGCGAATCCGTCTATAGCCTCCAGCACTTCCGGGAGTACCTGCAGCGCGACGCGGCGAGCATCGTCCAGGCCGACGTGGCGCGGATCGGCGGCATCACGCCGTGGCTCAAGACCGCCCACCTCGCGGAATCCTTCAACATGGCGATCTGCCCGCATTTCCTCATGGAACTGCACGTCGCGCTGACCGCGGCGGTGCCGAACGGGCGCTGGGTCGAGTACATCCCGCAGCTCGACAGCCTTACGACGGAAGGGATGCGGATCATCGACGGCCGCGCCGTGCCGTCGGACGAGCCCGGCCTCGGCATCGCGTGGGACTGGGCGGCGATCGACCGGATGCGCGTCGAGGGCTGCACCCGCATCGTCCGCTAGGCGGAGGGCGAGGCCGGGGACGCGATGCCGACGCCACTCTACGAAGTGATCTATGCCGTCCTCCGCGGGCATATCGAGGATGGCAGCCTGCCGCCCGGACTTGTGCTGGGCGAGGCCGCGGTGGCGCGGGCCTTCCAGGCGAGCCGGGTGCCGGCCGCGTCTGCCCTGCAGCGGCTGCGGCGTGATGGCCTGCTCCGCGACTTCGAGGGGCGGGGCTTTCTCGTCGGAGCCGGTGATGCCGAGCCGGTCCGCCTCGACCTTCACGAGGCCGGTCTCCGGCTGCCGCCCGAGGTGGCGCGCGGGCTCCGGGTCCGCAACCGCCGGGAGCGCATCTATCCCGACGTCGAGCACGTCATCGCCGGTGCGCTGCCCTTCGGCCGGTTCCAGGTCAACGAGAGCGCTCTGGCAGAGCACCATGCGGTGAGCCGCACCGTGGCCCATCAGGTGCTCACCCAGCTCGAGCGGACCGGTCTCGTCACCCAGGACGTCAACCAGCGGTGGTATGCCGGCCGCCTCACAGAGGACGGCCTCCGCGACCATTTCGAGATGCGCTGCCTGCTCGAGCCGAATGCGCTCAGCCAGGTGATGGACGAGCTCTCACCGGCCGAGATCGCGGAGCGGTTGGCGCGCGTCGGCAAGGCGGCGGGCGGGCGCCTCACGCTCGACCGCATCGAGCGGCTCGAGCGGGACCTTCACATCGACATCGTGCTCCGCTGCCGCAACCGGCAGCTCCGCGAGGCGATCCGGCGCAGCCCGCTGGTGCTGGTCGCGATCCACCACGCCTTCGACCTCTACCGCGCCCGCGCCGTGATCTCGCTGATGCTCGACGAGCATGTCGAGATCTTCCGCCACATGCTCGAGGGAAGGAAGGAGCGGGCCGCCGGGGCGCTCGAGGCGCATCTCAGCCGGTCGCTTCACCAGAATATCGAGATCGTGCGCGCCCTCGGGCCTTTGCCGGCGGAGCGGCGGCCGCCCTACCTGGTGCAGGTGCCGGGGTAGAGGGCGCGGGCCGGCCGCCGCGGCGGCGCGGCGGTGGCTGCCCGATCAGGTCGTAGAGCCGTGCCACGACGGACTTGAACTCCGCCTCGTTGACGCTCTCGATGTTGAGGAGCTGCATGCTCTTCATGCCGTGCAGCGACAGGAAGACGATGAGGACGACCGTTGGATCGCTGGCATTCGCCATCATCCGGTCGAGCAGGCGGCGGTCGAAGCGCTGGACCGGGGCGAGGAAGCTCGGGTCCTCGCCGAGCGCGGCGAGCAGGCCCGAGG
>JAEZEN010000490.1 GCA_023433185.1 Pseudomonadota bacterium
GCGCCGGGGCGCGCGCGTCAGCGAAGGTCGAGGTCGGCGAGGGTCACCGCGAGCGCCGGCCCGGCCAGCGGCTCGAGCACCGAGGTCGGCGGCAGGTCGGCGATCGTCCGGTAGCCGGTCGGCGTCGGGTCGCGGTGGATGCGGGTCGAAAGCGTCACCGCATTCATCACCCACAGCTCTGCGATGCCGAAGCGGGCATAGACGCTCGCCTTGAGGCCGAGGTCGTAGGCGAGGCTCGAATCGGCGATCTCGACGACGAGCCGGGTCGTCTCCGGCGTCAGGCCGCGGATGCCGCTCGCCTTCGGGTAGAACACGAAGTCCGGCTCGAGGTAGCTGTCCGCGTCGAGGCGGAACGTGGTTTCGGTGACGAGCATCAGGTCCGGTGGAAGGCGCGGAATCCAGTGGTGGTTCAACGCGGCCTTCAACACCTCATGGTGATTGCCCTTCGGCGACATCGGCACGACCTCCCCGCCGATCAGCTCGATCCGCTCGTCCTCGGCGAGGATGCCGGCTTCCACCATCCGCTCCAGCTCGGCGACGGTGAAGGGGCGCCGGGGGAGGCCCTCGGCGGCCGTCGTGGTGCGCGGGAACGGGTGGTGGTTCATGGGGAGAGAATAGGCCCGGTGCGCGGGCTTATCCAGTCCCGCGCCACCGCAGCCCCTCAGATCGTCACGACCTGCCCGGTCTCGAACGACTCGCGGACGGCGTTGGCGGTGCGCACCGCGAGGCGGGCCTGCTCGGCGGTGCCGAGCGTCGGCGCGCGGCCGCTGCGGACGCAGTCGACGAAATAGGCAATCTGGTTCTCGTAGGCGTCGCCGGGCTTCGGCGTCAGCGGATAGGCGTTGCCCGCCTCGTGCACCATGAGCGAGCTGCCGCCGCCCATCTCGACGCTGACGCCGCCCGCCCGGAAGGAGAACTCGACGAGGCCGCCTTCGCAGAGCACCTTCAGTCCGCAGCTGAACGGGTAGCCCTCCGGCATGAACTCGCTGCCTTCGACGAAGCCGTTGGCCGTCCGGTAGTCGAGCGTCGCGTGGATGTCGTTCCACAGGCCCGGCTGCGCCTCGCGGCCCCGGCCATAGGCGGTCAGCGGTGTGCCCAGCACCCAGTTCATCACGTCGAAATCGTGGACGCTGAGGTCGAGCACCGCGCCGCCCGACTGCGCCGGGTCGAGGAACCAGTCGGCCCAGGCCGGCAACTGCGACAGGCGGCTGGCGAGCGCCGAGATCGGCCTGCCGATCCGGCCGCCGTGGACGAACTCGACCAGCGAGACATAGTCCCCCCAGAAGCGGAGCACATGGGCGACCATCAGCGTCCGGCCGGCCGCCGCGGCCGCGGCGACCATGCCGTCGCAGTCGGGCGCGGTGAGCGCGAAGGGTTTCTCGAGGAGGACGTGCTTGCCGGCCGCGAGCGCCGCCACGGTGGTCTCCGGATGGAGATGGGTCGGCAGGGTGTTGCTGATCGCCGCGATCGAGGTGTCCTCGAGGATCGCCCGGTCGTCGGTGACCGCCCGGCCGCCGACCTCGGCGACCAGCTTCTCGGCCTTCTCCGGGTGGCGCGAGGAGATCGCGACGATCTCGACGCCCGGTATCCTGGCGAAGGCGCGGGCATGGGTGCCGCCCATGAAGCCGGCACCCAGGATTCCGATTCTCATCGCCTGTCGCTCCGGTCTACGAGAGGCCGAGCGCGGCGAGCTTGTCGTAGGACGCCTTCATCGCGCGGTTGACCTCGGCGAGCGGCGGCCACGGCTCTCCGGTGAACTCGATCTCGACGCTGAGCGGGCCGGCATAGCCGCCCTCTTCGAGGATCGCGAGAACCCGGGCGAAGTCGACGTCGCCCTCGCCGATCGCCGGGAAGTTCCAGACCTGGCCCTCGCCGAGCTTGTCCTTGAGGTGGACGTGGACGAGCTTCGGCAGCGCCGCTGGCAGGTCGTCCACCGCCTTCACCGCCCCGTAGAAGTCGACATTGGCGGTGTCGTAGTTGATCAGCACGTTGTCGCGGCCGATCCGCGCCAGCACGGGGATCGAGGCGGCGCCGGACTTGGTTATCTCGCCGTGGATCTCGATGCCGAGCCGGACGTCGCGGGCCGCGGCATAGTCGGCGAGGGCGTGGATGTTGCCCATGAAGGCCTCCTCGTCCTCGTCCTGGCTGGCATGGCCGCCGATCGCGGTGTTCATGATGCCGATGCCCATCCGCTCGCAGAGATCGACGGCGAGCAGGCCGTCCTCGAGCCCGGCCTTGGTGGTGAGGTCGGAATGGCCGCTGAGGCTCAGGCTGACGAGGCCGAGATCGTTCATCATGCGCTGGATGCCGCCGAGGGTCTTGGCATCGGCGTCGAGCGGCACATGCTCCGTCCAGCCGCGGACGGCGCTGAGCTCGACATAGCGAAAGCCTGCCGCGGCGATCCCTTCGAGCGCCTCCTCGAGGCTGTAGGTGTGATAGCTGTTGGTGTGTCCGCCCAGCCTGTTCTTCAGTGTCATGTCGCCGTTCCACTCTGATCCGCGAGAACCCGTTGCCGGCGGCCGCGCGCGAGCGCCGTCGCTGCCGGGCGACAACCATATCCGGCGTGTGCCGCGTTTCCAGTTCGAAAATCATCGGCGCGGCGGCTATCCGGAACCGCGTGAGCCGGAGAGCA
>JAEZEN010000521.1 GCA_023433185.1 Pseudomonadota bacterium
AGCCGGGTCGGTCAGGTCGTCGGCGGGCACGTACACGGCCTGCACCGAGGTGATCGAGCCCTTGGTGGTGGTGGTGATGCGTTCCTGGAGCGCGCCCATGTCGGTCGACAGGGTCGGCTGGTAGCCCACGGCCGAGGGGATGCGGCCCAGCAGCGCCGACAGCTCCGAGCCCGCCTGGGTGAAGCGGAAGATGTTGTCGACGAAGAACAGCACGTCCTGGCCCTGGTCGCGGAAATACTCGGCGACCGTCAGGCCCGACAGCGCGACGCGGGCGCGGGCGCCCGGCGGCTCGTTCATCTGGCCGAAGACCAGCGAGCACTTCGAGCCCTCGGTCGAGCCGTTGTTCTTGGCCGGGTCCTTGTTGACGCCGGACTCGATCATCTCGTGATAGAGGTCGTTGCCCTCGCGGGTCCGCTCGCCGACGCCGGCGAACACCGAATAGCCGCCATGGGCCTTGGCGACGTTGTTGATCAGTTCCTGGATCAGCACGGTCTTGCCGACGCCGGCGCCGCCGAACAGGCCGATCTTGCCGCCACGGGCATAGGGCGCGAGGAGGTCGACGACCTTGATGCCGGTGACGAGGATCTGCGCCTCGGTCGACTGGTCGACATAGTCCGGGGCCGGCTGGTGGATGGCGCGGCGCTGCTGGGTCTTGACCGGGCCGGCCTCGTCGATCGGCTCGCCGATGACGTTCATGATGCGGCCGAGCGTCTCCTCGCCCACCGGCACCGAGATCGGCTCGCCGGTGTCGGTGACCTCCTGGTCGCGAACGAGGCCCTCCGTCGTATCCATGGCGACGGTGCGCACCGTGTTCTCGCCGAGGTGCTGGGCGACCTCGAGGATCAGGCGGTTGCCGTTGTTGTCGGTCTCGAGGGCGTTCAGGATCGCCGGAAGGTGGTCCTGGAACTGCACGTCGACGACGGCGCCCGTGACCTGAACGATGCGGCCGAAGACGCCCTTGACGTTGGTGTTGTGTGCGGCCTGAGCCATGTCTTTTCCCTTTTCTCGAGCCCCGGGGGCCACGAATTTCAAGACTTCCCCGACAAATCCCTAGGCGTCGACCAGATCGAGGCGCCGCTCGATCCGCGACAGGCGCTCGTCCATGCGATCGATCCTCAGTGTCTGGGATGCGATCTGCGTCTGCAGGTGGCCGAGTTGCGACGTGATCTGGCCGATGGACCCCTCGACGCCGGTCAGCCGTGTCTTGAGATCGACGATGTCCGAGTGGGTCTCGTCGACGGCGCGCCGGATATGCCGGAGGTGCTCGAGCACCAGATTGTCGGCCTGCTCCGTCATCGACAAGACCTTCGGCTTCCCTCTCTCGACACCGTCTTCAGCCTATCACCTACAACGCCTCGGCGCCGGAAATGATCTCGATCAGTTCCTTGGTGATCTGCGCCTGGCGCGACCGGTTGTAGTTCAGCGTCAGCTTGTTGATCATCTCGCCGGCGTTCCGGGTGGCGGAATCCATGGCGGTCATCTTGGCGCCCATCTCCGAGGCGGCATTCTCGAGGAGCGCGCGGAAGACCTGGACCGACAGGTTCCGCGGCAGCAGTTCGTTGAGGATGGCCTCCTCGTCGGCCTCGTACTCGTAGACGGCGAGATCGGCCTTGCCGTCGGCGTCGCCGCCGACCTGGGCGGGGACGAGCTGCTGCGCGGTGGGAACCTGGGAGATGACCGAGCGGAACTCGGAATAGAAGATCGTGGCGACGTCGAATTCGCCCGCCTCGAAGAGGCCGCTGACCTTCTGGCCGATGGCATGGGCATCGGTGAAGCCGACCCGCTTCACCCCGCGCAGGTCGACGACCTCGATGATCTTCGAACCGAACTGGCGGCGCAGCGCGTCGTAGCCCTTCCGCCCGACGCAGAGGATTTTCACCTCCTTGCCCTCGGCCAGGAGACGCTGGACGTGGTCGCGGGCAAGGCGCGAGATCGACGTGTTGAAGGCGCCGCAGAGCCCGCGCTCGGCGGTGCAGACGATCAGGAGATGGGTGTCCTGGCGGCCGGTTCCGGCAAGCAGACGCGGGGCATCCTCGCGGCCCTGCATCGGCCCGGCGAGATTCGCCAGGACCGCGTTCATGCGCGCCGAATAGGGGCGCGCCGCCTCGGCCGCGGCCTGGGCGCGACGCAGCTTCGAAGCCGCGACCATCTGCATAGCCCGGGTGATCTTCTGCGTCGCCTTGACCGAGGCGATACGGTTGCGGAGATCCTTGAGCGACGGCATCGGAGGCTACGCGAACGCCTTGGCGTAGGTATCGGCGACGGCCTTGAGCTTCTCGCGAATGCCGTCGGTGAGTTCCTTCTTGGTGCGGATGTCGGCGAGAAGGTCCGCGTGCTGCGAACGCAGCAGCGTCAGGAAGCCCTGCTCGAACTCGCCGACCTTGCTGACCGGCAGCTTGTCGAGGTAGCCGTTCACGCCGGCAAAGATCACCACCACCTGGTCCTCGACCGGCAGCGGCGAATATTGCGGCTGTTTGAGGAGTTCGGTGAGGCGGGCGCCGCGGTTGAGCAGGCGCTGGGTTGCGGCATCGAGGTCCGAGCCGAACTGCGCGAAGGCGGCCATTTCGCGGTACTGGGC
>JAEZEN010000535.1 GCA_023433185.1 Pseudomonadota bacterium
GGACGACACCTACCGGCTGTCCGACGCCCAGGCGCGCGCCATTCTCGAGCTGCGGCTCGCCCGTCTCACGGCGCTCGGCCGTGAGGAGATCGCCGAGGAACTCGAGAAGCTCGCCGCCGAGATCAAGGATTACCTCGACATCCTCCGCTCGCGGCAGCGCATCCGCCAGATCATCAAGGACGAGCTCAAGGCGATCCGCGACGATTTCGCCACGCCGCGCCGGACCGAGCTGCTGGACGGCGGTGCCGACCTCGACGACGAGGACCTCATCGCCCGCGAGGACATGGTGGTCACCGTCACGCATGCGGGCTGGATCAAGCGCGTCCCGCTGGACACCTACCGGGCGCAGCAGCGCGGCGGCAAGGGCCGCTCCGGCATGGCGACCAGGGATGAGGATTTCGTCACCCGCGTCTTCGTCGCCAACACGCATACGCCGGTGCTGTTCTTCACCTCGCGTGGCCAGGTCTACAAGGAGAAGGTCTGGCGGATGCCGCTCGCCCAGCCGCAATCGCGCGGCAAGGCGCTGATCAACCTCCTGCCGCTGTCGCCCGGCGAGCGGATCACGACGATCATGCCGCTGCCCGAGGATGAGGCGAGCTGGCAGACGCTCGACGTGATGTTCGCGACCACCGGCGGCACGGTGCGGCGGAACAAGCTCGGCGATTTCGTGCAGGTCAACCGCGCCGGCAAGATCGCCATGAAGCTGGGCGAGGGCGAGGAGATCCTGTCGGTCGACACCTGCACCGAGAACGACGACATCCTGCTGACCACCGCCGCGGGCCAGTGCGTGCGCTTCCCGGTGCCCGAGGTGCGGGTCTTCCAGGGGCGGGATTCCATGGGCGTGCGGGGGATCGCGCTCGCCAATGGCGATCGCGTCATCTCGATGGCCGTGCTGGGCCATTTCGAGGCGGCACCGGCGGAGCGCGAGGCCTATATCAAGCTGAGCCGGGCTGTCCGCGGCGAGGCCGAGCCCGACGAGGCGGCTGCCGTCGACGGCGAGGAGGATGAGGCCGACGCCCCCACGGAGGGCGGGACGCTGAGCCAGGAGCGCTACGCGGAGATGAGCGCCGCCGAGCAGTTCGTACTCGCCGTATCGGAAAAGGGCTACGGCAAGCGGACATCGTCCTTCGAGTACCGGACGACCCGCCGCGGCGGGAAGGGCATCGTCGCCATGGCCGTCAACGACCGGAACGGGCCGCTCGTCGCCGCCTTTCCGGTCGAGGACGCCGACCAGATCATCTGCATCACCGACGGCGGACAGACCATCCGCATGCCGGTCGGGGGCGAGAACAAGCCGGTGCGCATCGCCGGCCGCGGCACCCAGGGCGTGCGGCTGTTCGATACCCAGGGCGAGAAGATCGTGTCGGTCGAGCACGTCGCCGGCGAGGCAGCGACGGGCGGCGAGGACGAAGAGGCAGGCTGAGGTCCGCCGCCGGGCGTCCCGGTGCCTCGGGGCGCGTTCGGCGACCCCTCGACCTTGCAGGGACAGGAACGAAAGAAGCCGCCGGGGGGTTCCGGCGGCTCTTTCTTTCTGGGGATCGCCTGGAGGTCGGTCCGGCGAACCAGTCGAACTGAATGGGAAGCTACTGGACCAGCGTTTCAGCCGGTACCCGGGCGAGGACCGAAACCCCGTCCCCGCGCTCCTCGACCGTCACGAAGTCGACCGTCGGCGCCCGTTCGCTGACCACCGGAAGCAGCAGGTCGGCCTTGGGGGCGACCGTGGCCTCCGGATCGTACTTCGCCGCGCTGGCGATACCGACGGCAATGGTCGCTGCGACGCTGGTCGCGATGATGGTGGTGTGGAGCCAGATCGTCATCTTCCATATCCTCCGGCGAAGTAGGGTCGTCCGTCCCGTCTCCGCTTCATCAATGCCGAAACCGTCTGAAGGGTTCCGGTATGTGTGGTTCATCCTGCGTTCAGCTTCGCGGGACCTTGCGGCTACTCGAACGCGATCTCGAAACGCTCGCTCAGGCCATTGGCGGCCACGACAGCCCGCGCCGACGGCGCCTCGCTGCCGATGGCGATCATGCGCACGCTGGCATGACCGGCACCGTCGAGGCACTCGGTCGGGATGTTCGGCCAGGCAGCCGTGGCGCAGATTTCTGCGGTCGTGGGAGCCTCGCGGGTTTCGCCGCTGAGCGTGGCACCGGCCACCGCAGCCGCCGCGGTCGCCGAGACGGCGACGGCAACAAAGAACTTGCGGGTGCGCGTGATCATCTTCTTCATCCCAACTTCGGTCAGACAGACTTGGCGTTCGCGACCATTCAATCTTGTTGGCAGGGAGATAGTTCCCGCACAGCTCCGCTACAGTGACGCACATCACAAAGCTGGTGTGGCAGCGATCACAACCCCAATGAACCTTTCGTAATCTCCGGTAACGCCTCCGTGTCCGCCTTGTCGCGCGGTGCGCGAGCCGCTAGAACTCGCCGCGACCAGCCGCCCCGGGGCGGCGCCTGCGAGATTCCCCCGATGTCGCGAACCGCGCTCTACCCGGGCAGCTTCGACCCGATGACCAACGGGCACCTGGATGTCCTTGCCGGCGCGCTTGCCCTCGCCGATGCCGTGATCGTTGCCATCGGCGTCCATCCCTCCAAGAAGCCGATGTTCGAACTCGAGGAGCGCCGGGCCATGATCGTCGAGGCGGCGGCAGCGATTCCGGGGGCGGCCGGGCGGGTGACGATCGAGACCTTCGACGGGCTGGTCGTCGATGCGGCCCGCGCGCTTGGCGCCGGGATCATCGTGCGGGGCCTCCGCGACGCCGCCGATTTCGACTACGAGATGCAGATGGCCGGCATGAACGGCGCCATGGCGCCCGAGGTCCGGACGGTCTTCCTGCCCGCGTCGCCCCGCACCCGCCACATCACCGCCACGCTTGTCCGTCAGATCGCCGCAATGGGCGGCGACGTCTCGCCCTTCGTCCCGGACACCGTCGCGGCACGGATCGCCCGGAAGTTACCACGCTGAGCGCAGGACACCGATGACGCGCCCTGACCTCCGGACCGCGGCGGGCCTTGCGGCTTCGCCGGCCGCTTCGGGCGATGCCCGCGCGATCGCGGGGATCGGTGGGCGCGGCGCTCGGCCATGCCGGTCCATGCCGGCCGTCTCCGCGTCCTCGGCGAGGACGTCCACCCGATCGCTTTTTTCACCAGAGGATGAGTGATGTTCCGCAACCTGTTCGTAGCAATCTGCTTCCTGTTCGCGGCACTGCCCGCCGGGGCTCAGGATTATGATCCCGAGAACACGCTGCTGATGCAGCTCGACAGCGGCACCGTGGTGATCCGGCTGCGGCCCGATCTCGCGCCCAATCATGTCGACCGGGTCAAGGAACTGACCCGCGAGGGCTTCTATGACGGCACGCCGTTCCACCGCGTCATCGAGGGCTTCATGGCGCAGGGCGGGGACCCGACCGGCACCGGGATGGGCGGCTCCAACCGGCCCGACCTCGGCGCCGAGTTCACCGAGACCAATTTCGGCCGCGGCGTCATCGGTGCCGCCCGCACGCAGGACCCGAACAGCGCCAACTCGCAGTTCTTCATCTGCTTCCAGGACTGCTCGTTCCTCAACGGCCAATACACCGTGTGGGGCGAGGTCATCGAGGGCATGAGCCTCGTCGACCAGATCAAGCGCGGCGAGCCGGTTCCGGACCCCGACCGCATCGTCACGATGCGCGTCGCCGCCGACACCAACTGACGACCGAGACCGACAGGAGAGACAGAGAGACCATGGCCGACCTCGATCCCGAGAACACGCTCATCCTCGAAACCACCAAGGGCAAGGCGACCATCGCGCTCCGCCCGGACCTCGCGCCGAACCACGTCGCGCGGATCAAGGAACTGGCTCGCGAGGGCTTCTATGACGGCACGCCGTTCCACCGGGTGATCGAGGGCTTCATGGCCCAGGGCGGCGACCCGACCGGCACCGGGATGGGTGGCTCGGGCAAGAAGCTCAAGGCCGAGTTCAATGCCGGCAAGCATGTCCGCGGCACCTGCTCGATGGCCCGCGCCCAGAGCCCGGATTCGGCCGACAGCCAGTTCTTCATCTGCTTCGCCGACGCCTCGTTCCTCAACGGCCAGTACACGGTCTGGGGCGAAGTCGTGGACGGCATGGACATGGTCGACCAGATCAAGCGCGGCGAGCCGGTGTCCGATCCGGACAGGATCGTCTCGATGAAGGTCCTCGCCGACGCCGCCTGAGCCCTTGGCCTGCCGCCCCGGTGTGCTATGAGCGCGCCGGGGCAACGGGGCAGGAGGCGGAGATGGCGGACGGACGGTACGAGCGCGACGAATCCGGGAAGCGTGGGCCGGGTGCCCTGATCGCGGCCCTGATCCTCGTCGGGGTGGGCGTTCTGTTCCTCCTTCAGAACCTCGGCTATTCCATTCCCGGCAATCTGTGGTCGCTGCTGCTCCTGGTGCCGGCGACCTTCTCGCTCGCCGGCGCCCTCCGCAAGTACCGCGAGAAAGGCGGCCGCTTCGGGCCCGGCATGGCGGGGCCCCTGATCAGTGCGATCATCCTGATCGGCCTCACGGTGGTCTTCCTCCTCGACCTCCACATCGACTGGGGCCTGTTCCTACCGCTCCTCCTCATCGTCATCGGATTCGGCGTCTTCATGCAGTCGCTGGCGCGGAAGTGAACCGGGGTGCGGGTCGAGCTGTTCGACTTCGACCTCCCCGAGGCGTGCATCGCGCTCCGTCCCGCGCGGCCGCGCGATTCCGCCCGGATGCTCGTGGTCGCGCCGGGCAGGGGGCTCGACGACCGCCATGTCCGCGATCTTCCCGATCTGCTCGCGCCCGAAGACGTGCTCGTCGTCAACGACACCCGGGTGATCTCGGCGGAGCTTCATGGCGAGCGCTTTCGCGGCGGGAGCAGCGTCCCCGTCTCCGTGACCCTCTTCGAACGCCTCGATGGCGCGAGCTGGCGCGCCTTCGCGCGTCCGGGGCGCCGTTTGGCGCCCGGCGACCGGCTCCGCTTCGGCGCGCCGTCGGAGGGCGCGTGCCTCGTGGCAGGGCTCGATGCGACGGTTGACGCGAAGGCCGACGATGGCACCGTCACGCTTCGCTTCGACCTGGCGGCGCCGGTCCTCGACGAGGCGATCCACGCCATCGGCCACATGCCGCTGCCGCCCTACATCGCCGCCCCCCCGCCGGAGGACGCCGAGGACCGCACCGACTACCAGACCGTCTTCGCCGCCGAGGAAGGCGCGGTCGCGGCGCCGACCGCAGGCCTCCACTTCACGGAAGAACTCCTCGCTCGCCTCGACGCCCGCGGCATCGCCGTCCGCACGGTGACGCTCCATGTCGGGCCGGGGACGTTCCTGCCGATGAAGGTCGAGGATACCGACGACCACCGCATGCATGCCGAATGGGGCACGGTCGGCGAAGACACGGCGGCGGCGCTCAACCGGGCGCGGGCGCGCGGCGGACGGATCGTCGCGGTCGGCACCACGTCGCTCCGGCTGCTCGAGTCGGCGGCCGGCGAGGATGGTATGATCCACCCCTTCGCCGGCGAGACGTCGATCTTCATCACGCCCGGCTACCGCTTCCGTGCCGTGGACCTGCTCATGACCAACTTCCACCTGCCGCGCTCGACGCTGTTCATGCTGGTGTCGGCCTTCTCCGGGCGCGAGACGATGCTCGCCGCCTACCGGCACGCGATCGACACCGGCTACCGGTTTTATTCCTATGGCGATGCCAGCCTTCTCCATCCGGAGGCGGTGCGATGACCGCTGGCGTCTCGTTTTCGGTCGCCGCCACCGACGGCGCCGCCCGCACCGGCGCGCTGGACCTGCCGCGCGGGACGATCCGCACGCCGGCCTTCATGCCGGTCGGCACGGCCGGCACCGTGAAGGCCATGTATCCCGAGCAGGTGCGGGCGCTCGGCGCCGACGTGATCCTCGGCAACACCTACCACCTGATGCTCCGCCCCGGCGCGGAGCGCGTCGCGCGCCTCGGCGGGCTGCACGTCTTCGCCAACTGGCCGCACCCGATCCTCACCGATTCCGGCGGGTTCCAGGTCATGTCCCTGTCCGCGCTCCGCAAGATGGACGAGGATGGCGTCACCTTCCGCTCCCACATCGACGGCTCGCAGCACCGCCTCACGCCGGAGCGCTCGCTGGAGATCCAGGCGCTGCTCGATTCCGACATCCGGATGCAGCTCGACGAGTGCGTGGCGCTGCCGGCGGAACGGCCGGCGATCGAGAGCGCCATGGAGCTGTCGCTCCGCTGGGCCGAGCGTTCGAAGGTGCACTTCGCCGGCACCGAGGGCCGGGCCCTGTTCGGCATCGTCCAGGGCGGCGACATCCCCGACCTCAGGGTCCGCTCGGCCGAGGGCCTCGTTGCCATCGGCTTCGACGGCTACGCCATCGGCGGCCTCGCGGTGGGCGAGCCGCAGGAGACGATGTTCGCCATGATCGAAGCGACGATGCCGGCGCTTCCCGCCGACCGGCCGCGCTACCTGATGGGCGTCGGCACGCCGGAGGACATTCTCGGCGCCGTGATGCGCGGCGTCGACATGTTCGACTGCGTGATGCCGACGCGGGCCGGGCGGCATGGCGTCGCCTATACCCGCTACGGGAAGGTCAACCTCCGGAACGCCCGCCATGCCGACGACCCGCGGCCGCTCGACCCCTATTCGGACTGCCCGGCGTCGCGCGACTACTCGCGGGCCTACCTCCACCACCTCGTCAAGGCGGGCGAATATCTCGGCGGCATGCTCCTCACCTGGAACAATCTCGCCTACTACCAGCGCCTGATGGCCGGCATCCGTTCGGCGATCTCCGCCGGCCGCTACGCCGACTACGCGAGCGAGGTGCTCGAAGGTTTCGCCGAGGGCGACCTTCCGGCGAGGGCCTGAGGCCGCTAGTGGAGCGAATTTGACATTTGAGTCCCGCCTGATCGAGGCTCGCGATCAAATGTCAAATTCAAGAGCTCCTCTAGGATCATGGAGTTGCTGGTGGTCCTTATGACTCCGACATTCGCTCTGAACCTGGATGCAAACGGGTAGCGAATGTCGGAGTCGGACCACTAGTGCCTCAGGCCGACTCGCCGGGATCCTCGACCAGCCTGCAGCCGTTGATCTTCCAGCTGCCGTCGGGCTGCTTCTGGAAGCTGTAGATGGCCACCCAGTGGCGGCCGTCCGGCCCGGTGACGAAGACCCGCTGCTCCGGGCCGTCCGGCGTGTCCGTCGCGGCCCCGAAGATCACGGACTGCGGGCGGTAGACCGGCTGGTAGCCGAGCCGCACCATTGCCATGAAGCGGTCGACGCCGGGAAAGAGCCCCTGGATCGTCGGCGAGGCATAGCCGTAGGCGGCGGCGCCGTCATCGTTCCGGAAGGCTTCGATCTGCGCCGCGATGATGCCGCGGAAGGCGTCGCGGTCGGCCTCCGCGATCTCGGCCCGGGCCGAAGCCGCGGCAAGGCCGAAGAGCAGGACCACTCCAAGGACGATGCGTCCCAACCATGCGTTCATGTCGGACCTCCATGCCTGGATGCCTGACTATACGCCGGAAATGCCGGATCGGTTCACGCCTGCGTGGCGTGACGAGGGACTACGCTCCTCCCGCGCCGACTGCCAGTTCGGGCAACGCGCACAGCGTGTTGACCAGCCGCATGCGCTCGACCGTGTCGCACTTCGCCGCGCGGAGCCGGGGGCTGCCGAAGACCAGCGCCAGTGCCTTCGCGCGCGACACCGCGACGTTGATACGGTTGAGCGAGAACAGGAACGCCATGCCGCGCGGCATCTCGTCGGCGGATGACCCGGTCATCGAGACGAGGCAGACCGGCGCCTCCTGGCCCTGGAACTTGTCGACCGTGCCGATCCGGATCGCTTCGGGAAGGGCCTCGCGGAGGGCGTTGACCTGGGCGTTGTAGGGCGCGACGACGATGATGTCGGCCGGGATCATGGCGCGCGTCTTTCCCGCCTGGTCGGTCCAACGTCCGCGCAGCAGTCTGTCGATCGCCTGCGCGATGGCATCGGCCTCCTCCGGTGCCGTCTGGGCGTTGCCCTCGTGCGCGACGGGCACCCAGAAGGCTCCGGCGCTCGGATAGCCGGTCCCGTCCACCGCCTGGCGCGCGGTGTCGGGGTGGTGGCCGAGGCGACCCTCGTAGACCTGCTCCGAGATGAAGCGGCAGACGGCCGGGTGCATGCGCCGGGTCGTCGGCAGGAAGATGCCGCGGTCGGGCGGGATGGTCGCCTCGCCGCGGTGCATCCATTGGAGGCAGGAGAGGTCGGCCGGTGCGGGGTGCGCGCCCTGGATGACCTGCGGCAGCTGCCGCGGGTCGCCGACCAGCACGATGTTCCGCGCGGCGCGGCCCATCGCCACCAAGTTGGCGAGGCTGATCTGGCCGGCCTCGTCGACGAACAGCCAGTCGAACTTCTGCCTGTTCTCTTTGCGTGAGAAGAAGAACGCGGTGCCGCCGACGATGTCGTGGCCGGCTTCGGCGTCCCCGTTGTCCTTCGTGGCGCGGACGGGGAAGCCCTCGGGATAGAAGTCGTCGTCGCGGGATACCTTGTGCACCATGTCGGGCATCGGCCCTCGACCCCGGGCCGCGACGCAGGCGAGGAGCACGTTGCGGATCGCCTCATGGCTCTGCGACGCGACGCCGACGCGATGGCCGGCATCGACCAGCGACAGGATGGCCCGGGCGCTGACATAGGTCTTGCCGGTCCCGGGCGGGCCCTGGACCGGCAGCACGGTCTCCTTCATGCGATGCACCGCGGCGACGGTGCCGGCGACCGGATCGGCGCCGGCGAGGATGTCGCCCCTCGGCCCCGAGAGATGCGGCGCGGCGGCCGTGATCAGGTCGTCGAGGGCGCGGTAGCGGCGCTTGCCGCACTGGTCCGCGATCACGTCGAGGACGGCGTCGGCGATGGTGTCGGTCGGGAGCGGCCAATCCGGATGAAGCGAGAGCCGGTCGGCGAGGAGGTGTTCCTTGCCGCGCCCGGTAGAGACCGTGACCCGCCGTCCCTGATGGTCGATGGTCTCGATGGCGACGGTGACCGGCGGGGCGTCTGGCGTGGGAACGGTCTTCTTGTCACCGTTCCGGAGCTTGGTTTCCTGCGGGGGGAAGCGATAGGTCCGCATGATCGACCGCCGGATCGGCTCGATCCCGGAGATCGCCTCGAGGCCGCCGAGCGCATCCATGTCGTCGAGGATTTCCTCGTCGCTGCGCGAGACACTGTCGAACACCGCCCATTTCGCCGGCTTCGCCTCCCGGCGGTGGAACCGGCCGAGGTCGAACAGCATCTGCTGCCGCGCCGGCGCGAGGGACGAGGCCGCGAGCCGGGCACGGAGCGCCGCCTCGTCGGCGTCGTCGTCGACTTCCCTGTCGGCCGCGTCCCGGCCGAGCAGCGGCCATGGCATCCCCGCCGGCCGGACGCTCACCAGCCAGTCGCGGAGCTTCTCGGTCGAGATGCAGTCGAGGCGGTTATAGGCCTCGATCTCGTCGAGGATCGCCTTGTCGCCGGTCTCGCGCCACTCATGGTAGGCGACCACCGAGCCGCCGGCCGTCCTGACCTCGCCGGTGCGTTCGAGGCCGTAGAACACCTCGAGCGCCTTGAGCGAGTAGTCCGGTTCCGAAGTGATGATCCCGCCGCGCACCACTGCGTACAGGTCGACGAAACGGCGCTCGCGGAGCAGCCGGTCGAGGAAAGCCTCCCCGACACCATAGCGCGCCGTCAGTCGGCGGAGGGCGGCGATCTCGTAGGGCGCGTAGTGATAGATGCGCGCCTCCGGATAGGTGGCGAGCCGGTCGCGGAAGAAGGCGAGGAGTCTCTCGAGCGCGATCTTCTCCGCGGCGTGGTCGTGGGCCCAGATGCTGTGGAACTGCTCGTCCGCCCAGACCCCATGGAGGTACTCGAGGCCGTCCTCGTGATGCGGATCACCCTCGATGTCGTAGAACAGGTCGCCGGCCTGCGGTGCGGGCAGGAGGTCGAAGCCGCGGCCTGGCTCGGGCGGGCGAAGCGCGTGGGCC